>DASUMC010000018.1:0-9664 GCA_036277855.1 Actinomycetota bacterium | reverse complement strand
TTCGCGATGCCAGTCGCGGAACCGGAGCCGGCACGCGATCCATCGTTTGCCGGCGTACCGGCGGCGGATCCGCCCTCGGTCGTCGTGCAGGCAACCGCGGTTCCCGTAGACGAGGCCTCGCCCAGGCTCGGCCACGAGCTCGCCGAGCGGCGTGACGCGGTTCTGGAGCGGCATCAGGTCCAGAGTCGGCGGGCGCGTTCGGTGAGGTCTCGACGAAGGGCTCGCTCGTCCGCCCCGAGGAGGGTGCCGTCCCGCACGACGGGCTCCCCCTCGACGAACACGTGGCGGGCACGGCGGTCGGGCCCGAGCACCAGGCCGGCGAGCGGGTCGGGAACGTCGCCGAGGTCGTCGCCCGGCCAGACGACGAGATCCGCCCGGAACCCGGGCTCGAGCCGACCCAGGTCGTCCCGGCCGAGGCATCGAGCTCCGCCCTCGGTGGCCAACCGGAGTGCGTCGGTCGGCAGGAAGGCGTCGGCGCGGTTGGCGCGCTGCCGGGCGGTGTAGAGCGCCTGGCGCAGCTCGGGCTGCAGCCCACCTACCTCGTTGGACGCGACCCCATCCACCCCCAGGCCGACGGGCGCCCCGGCGGCCTCGAGATCGACGACGCGGCACATCCCCGCGCCCAGCCGCGCGTTGCTCGACGGGCAATGCGCAACCCCGGTGCCCGCCTCGCCGAGCCGCGCCACCTCCGCGTCGTCGAAGTGGATGCCGTGCGCCACCCAGACGTCGCCGTCGATCCACCCGAGCTCGTCGAGCAGGTCGACCGGGCGCCGGCCGAGCCGATCGAGCACGTCGCGTTCCTCCTCCACGGTCTCGGCCAGGTGCGTGTGCAACCGGAGCGCGTGACGTCGGGCGAGCTCGGCCGACGCGCGCATGAGCTCCGGCGTCACGCTGAACGGGCTGCACGGCGCGACGGTCACGACGACACGCTCCCCGTCGTGGTGGCGGGCGATCACCGACTCGGTCGACGCGAGGATCGCATCGAGGTCCTCGACGACGTGGTCGGGGGGGAGCCCGCCCCGCGACTCGCCGAGATCCATCGATCCCCGCGCCAGATGCACGCGGATCCCCACGGTCCTCGCCGCGTCGGCGATCGCGTCGAACACGGTGTCGTCGCCGCGCGGGACCAAGTAGTGGTGGTCGGCCGCGGTCGTGCAGCCGGTGAGCGCGAGCTCGGCGAGACCCGCCAGCGCGGCCGCCCTGACGTCCTCGACGTCGAGACGTCCCCAGACCGGGTAGAGCTCGACGAGCCAGCCGAACAGGTCGCAACCGACGCACCGGCCGCGCGTCATCCACTGGAAGAGGTGGTGGTGGGTGTTGACCAGACCCGCGGTGATCAGGTCGCCGTCGCACCGGACCACCTCGTCGCCGGGCTGCTTGGCCACCGACCCGACCGCCTCGATCCGACCGTCGCGGACGGCGACCTCGCCCGGCCACCGCGCCCCTCGGAAGACCGTCCTCACGGCGGTGAGCGTAGACGTTCCGGCCCGTGCCACGATGCGATCGTGCACGGGGCCGACGTCCTGATCCGAGGCCGGCGCGTCGTGACGCCGGATGGTGTTCGCGAGGCGTGCATCCACGTCGTCGGCGGCAGCATCGAGCGGGTCGCGCCGTTCGACGACGCGCCCTCTGGCGTTCCGCTCGTGGACGCCGGCGACCGCGCGGTGATGCCCGGACTGGTCGATACGCACGTACACGTGAACGAGCCCGGACGGACCGAGTGGGAGGGCTTCGAGACCGCGACGCGAGCGGCCGCGGCGGGCGGCGTGACGACGATCCTCGACATGCCGCTCAACAGCATCCCGCCGACGACGACAATCGCCGCCCTTGCCGAGAAGCGCGCCGCCGCCGACGGGAAGGTCCACGTCGACGTCGGGTTCTGGGGCGGGGCGGTCCCGGGCGATCTCGGGCGGCTGCGAGAGCTCCACGACGCCGGCGCGTTCGGGTTCAAGTGCTTCCTCTGTCCGTCCGGCGTCGAGGAGTTCTCGTCGCTGGATCTCGATCAGCTCGGGGCGGCGGCGTCGGAGATCGCGGCGTTCGACGGGCTGCTCATCGTGCACGCGGAGCTGCCCGGCCCGATCGAGCGCGCGACGGAAGGACTCGCAGGCTCCGACCCGTTCGCGTACCGCACCTACCTCGCGTCGCGACCGGCCTCCGCGGAGGAGCAGGCGATCGGGGCGGTCGCCGAGGCGAGCGCGTCGACCGGGTGCCGGACGCACGTGCTTCATCTCTCGGCGGCGACCGGTCTCGAGGCCCTGGCCGGACGCGGACGCGTGTCGGTCGAGACCTGCCCGCACTACCTGACGTTCGAGGCGGCCGAGATCCCCGACGGCGCCACCGCCTACAAGTGCGCGCCGCCGATCCGCGATGCGGCGAACCGGGAGCGCCTGTGGCAAGGGCTCCGGGACGGGCGGATCGCCGGTGTCGTGTCCGACCACTCGCCGTGCACGGCCGACCTGAAGGCCGGCTCTTTCTTCGATGCCTGGGGCGGTATCGCGTCGGTGCAGCTCGGGCTGCGGGGCGTATGGACGCAGGCGCAGGCTCGTGGGTTCGCGCTCGAGGACGTGGCCCGGTGGATGAGCGAGGGACCGGCCGCGATCGCCGGCCTCGAACGCAAGGGCGGGATCGCCGAGGGCAGGGACGCGGACTTGGTCCTGTTCGAACCCGAGGGAGCCTCCGAGATCGATGCCTCCGAGCTCCACCACCGCAACCCGGTCACGCCCTACGCGGGCTGCCGGCTCGACGGACGCGTCGCGGCCACGTACGTTCGAGGGGTGGAGGTCTACGCGGACGGTCGGTTCCGGGACCAGCCGGCCGGCCGCCTGCTGTCGAGGGGAGCGGCGTGAGCGACTTCACGACGCTGCCCGACCTCGCCGCCCGGCGCCTCGGCGGGATGGCGCTCGTCGCGAACGACGAGTTCTTCGCGCCGAAGGAGAACCTCCTCAAGCCGGAGGCGCCGGTCTTCGACCCCGACCGCTACACGGATCGAGGCAAGGAGATGGACGGCTGGGAGACGCGCCGCCGACGCGAGCCGGGCCACGACTGGTGCATCGTCCGCCTCGGCATCCCCGGGATCGTCCGCGGCGTGGTCGTGGACACCAGCTTCTTCCGCGGGAACTACCCGGACCGCTGCTCGGTCGAGGGCGCGGTCGTCGAGGAGGACGACGTCACGGGCGCGGAATGGTTCGACCTCGTACCCGAGTCGACGCTGGAGGGCGACGCGGTCAATCGGTTCGACGTCGCCTCGCCGGTACGGGTGAGCCACCTCCGGCTCAACATCGTCCCCGACGGCGGGGTCGCGAGGCTCCGCGTCCACGGCGAGCCCCTCCCGGATCTTCGGACGCTCACCGACGCCGGCGGCCGCGCGGACGTCGCGGCGTCGTTGTCGGGCGGGGTCGTGCTGGACGCGAGCGATCTCTTCTTCTCCTCGCCGCACAACCTCATCGCGCCGGGCGACTCACACGGCATGCACGACGGATGGGAGACGCGACGCCGGCGCGGCGAGGGCCACGACTGGGTGGTGATCCGCCTCGCGACCGAGACCGAGATCGAGCGCATCGAGCTCGACACCTCCAACTTCAAGGGCAACTACCCGGACACGTGCTCACTCGAGGTTCGTGTGACTCCCGACGTCGCCGCAGGCCCGGAGACCGAGCCGGCGTGGTCCGAGGTCCTCTCGCACCGCAGGCTGGGCCCGCATCGACGCTTCGCGTTTCCGATCGATCCGCCGGCGGGGGCGAGTCACGTCCGGCTCAACATCCATCCGGACGGGGGCGTCGCGCGGCTCCGCGTGCACGGGCGGGTGACCGACGACGGCTGGCGGTCGTTCGGCGTCCGGTGGCTGAACGCGAAGACCGCCGAGGTGTTCGAGGAGCGCGTGCTCGCCTGCTGCGGCTCGCGTGCCTGGGCGAGTCGGCTCCAGGCCGCGCGGCCGTTCGCCACCTTCGACGCGCTGCTGCAGACCGCCGACGACGTGTGGGCCGGCCTCGCGGCCGACGACCTCCGCGAGGCGTTTGCCGCGCACCCGCGCATCGGGGAGCGAGGCGGGTCGGCCTGGGCCTGGCGCGAGCAGGCCGGAGCCGAGGGAGCTCCCGACGAGATCCTTCGCGCGCTCGAGGCGGGGAACCGGGAGTACGAGGAACGTTTCGGGCACGTGTTCCTGATCAACGCCACGGGGAAGAGCGCCGAGGAGATGCTCGAGGCGCTGCGCGAGCGGCGCGGGAACGACCCGGAGGCCGAGCTCGCCGAGGCCGCAGAACAGCAACGGCAGATCACCCGGATCCGGCTCGAGAAGCTCGTCAGGCCCGTGGCGCCGCTCGTCCGCGCGGGAGGATGATGCGCGCCGTGGCGGCGATCACGACCCATGTGCTCGACACCTCGGCCGGCCGGCCCGGCGTCGGGGTGGCGGTCGAGCTCGAGGTCCTCGCCGCGGGCGGCTGGGAGCCGGTCGGGGCGGGCCTGACCGACGAACAGGGCCGGCTGAGCGATCTGCTCCCCGAGGGCGCCGAACCGATGGCAGGGACGTACCGGATGCGGTTCGACACCGGCGCGTACTTCGGGCAGCGCGGTCTGGAAGCCTTCTTCCCGGCGGTGACGGTGGAGTTCACCCTGCGCGAGCCCGGGGAGCACCATCACGTCCCGTTGCTGCTGAGCCCGTTCGGCTACTCGACCTACCGGGGGAGCTGATGGGGTTCGAGCTCGGGCCCAACCGGTACGGCAAGGCGGGGATCCATCTCGCGACCGTGGTCCGGGGCGAGGAGCGTCACGAGTTCTCCGAGCGCGAGATCGAGGTGCGCCTGGAGGGCGACTTCGAGGACGTCCATGTGGAAGGCGACAACGCGACCGTCCTGCCGACGGACACGATGCGGAGCTCGGCCTGCGCGCTCGCCTTCGAGCATCCCGAGGAGGCGCTCGAGGCGTTCGCGCTCCGGTATACGAACTACCTGCTGCACGCGTCACCCGCGGCGAGCCGGGCCGAGGCGTGGATGTCCGAGCGGCCCTGGGAGCGGGTCGTGATCGACGGGCGGCCTCACCCTCACGCGTTCACACGCGGAGCCTTCCGATGGACGACGCACGTGGTCCGCGACCGAGACGAGGTCCGCCTGTCCGGCGGGCTCGACGAGCTCTACCTGTTGAAGACGACCGGGTCGGCGTTCGGCGGCTTCCTCAAGGACCGGTACACGATCCTGCCGGAGACCGACGACCGGATCCTCGCGACCGAGCTCGACGCGCGGTGGCGGTACGCCGGGACGAAGCTCGACTTCGCCAAGGAACGGGACGCCTGCCGGGACGCGCTCGTCCGCGCGTTCGCGCATCACGACGACAGCCGTTCGGTACAGCACACCCTCTGGCACATGGGCACCGCGGTGCTCGAGGCGGCGCCGAACGTCGAGGAGGTGGCGTTGTCGATGCCGAACCTCCACCACGTCGCGGTCGACCTCGCGTACTGCGGGATCCAGAACGACGGCCAGGTCTTCGTCGTGACCGACAAGCCCTCGGGTCGGATCGAGGGGACGGTGCGACGGACCGAGGACGTCGGCTCGGGGTGAGCCGCTCATTCCCCGACGACGCGTGGCGCGACCTCCTCGAGCGCGTTGATCGGGCCGCGGCCGAGCACCGACGCCGGTCCCCCGCCGATCCGGGTGCCGCCGGCCAGCCGCTCGAGACGCTGTACGTGCCCGCCGACCGCGTGACGGCGGCGACGACGGTCGAGTTCGGGGCCGAGGCGCTGCGGCTGCTCGACGCGCATGCGGCCGACCCGGCCTCGTTCGAGGTTGCGTTCGGCGTGGACGCTGCGGTCGCCGAGCGGACGCGGGCGCGCGTGCGCGCGAAGCTGGAGCGCGCGCCGGTCGAGGACCTTCGCGTCGACTTCGAGGATGGCTACGGCGCGCGACCCGACGACGAGGAGGACCGGCACGCGGAGGCGGCGGCACGAGCCGTCCAGGTCTCGCTCGGGGACGGGACCGCACCGCCGTCGTTCGGCCTGCGTGTGAAGTCGTTCGCCGACGGTGCGGAGGGGCGGAGCATCCGCACACTGGACACGTTCCTCACCACGCTGGTCGAGGCCGCCGGCGGGCTCCCCGACGGCTTCGTCGTCACGTTCCCGAAGGTCGTCACGCCCGACCACGTCGCGCACTTCGCGGAGGCGCTCGAGCGCCTGGAGATCGGGCTCGGCCTGGCCGAGCGCGCATTGCCGTTTGAGGTGCAGGTGGAGACGCCCCGGTCGGTGATCGACCCCGACGGGTCGGTCGCGGCCGGCCGGATCATGGACGCCGCGGACGGGCGCCTTCGGGCGATGCACTTCGGGGTGTTCGACTACACCGCGGCGCTCGGGCTGATGCCCTGGGAGCAGCGGCTCGATCACCCGGCCAACGACTTCGCGAGACACGCGCTGCAGGTGGCGCTCGCCGGGACCGGCGTGTGGATCAGCGACGGGTCGAGCAACGTCGTGCCGGCGAGCGACCGCACCGAGGGCGTCCACGCGGCATGGGGTGTGCATGCCCGCCACGTCCGGCATTCGCTCCGTCACGGCTTCTATCAGGGGTGGGACCTGCATCCCGCGCACCTGGTGAGCCGCTACGCGGCCGTCTACGGGTGGCTGCTCCCACACCTGGACGACGCGGCGTCCCGTGTTCGCGCGTGGCGCCGACGGGTCGAAGCGCACGGCGTGCTCGATGAGCCGGCGACGGTCGCGAGCCTGCTGGGGTACCTGCGGTTCGCGGTCTCGTCCGGCGCCGTCGACGAGGCCGAGGTCCTCGAGATCACGGGGCTCGCACGAGCCGAGCTGCTCGGGAGCGGGTAGGAGACAGGTGTGAGCCACCCCGACGGCGTTGAGGTCCTGGGTCCCGCGGAACCCCGGTTCGACGAGATCCTGACCGACGAGTCGCTCGCGTTCGTCGCCGGGCTGCAGCGCGAGTTCGGCGGGCGTCGCGACGAGCTGCTCGAGGCCCGCGTCGAACGCCAGGTACGGCTCGACGACGGGGAGCGGCCGGACTTCTTCGACGCGACGCGCTCGGTCCGCGAGGCCGACTGGTTGGCGGCAACGGCGCCGCCCGACCTGGAGGACCGCCGTGTCGAGATCACGGGGCCCACCGACCGGAAGATGGTGATCAACGCCCTGAACAGCGGCGCCCGCTGCTTCATGGCCGACCTCGAGGACGCGAACGCGCCTACCTGGTCGAACATGATCGAGGGACAGATCAACATCGCCGACGCGATCCTCGGGACGATCGAGATGACGGGTCCCGACGGACGCGAGTACCGGCTCGCGGACGAGACCGCCACACTGCTCGTTCGGCCGCGGGGCTGGCATCTGCCCGAACGGCACGTGCTCGTCGACGGAGCACCCGTGTCGGGGAGCCTGTTCGACTTCGGGCTCGCGTTCTTCCACAACGCCCGAGAGCAGCTCGAGCGAGACACCGGGCCGTACTTCTACCTCCCGAAGCTCGAGGGCCACCTCGAGGCACGCCTGTGGAACGACGTCTTCGTCTGGGCGCAGGACCGGCTCGGGATCGCGCGCGGCACGATCCGCGCGACCGTCCTGATCGAGACGATCCTGGCCGCATTCGAGATGGACGAGATCCTGTACGAGCTGCGCGAGCACTCGGCGGGTCTGAACGCCGGGCGCTGGGACTACATCTTCAGCGTGATCAAGAAGTTCCGGCGCCATCCCGGGTTCGTCCTGCCCGACCGAGCTCGGATCACGATGACCGTCCCGTTCATGCAGGCGTACACCGAGCTGTTGGTGCGCACCTGTCATCGGCGCGGGACGCACGCGATGGGCGGGATGGCCGCGTTCATCCCCAGCCGCGGAGACCCCGAGGCGAACGAGCTCGCGCTTGCGAAGGTGGCCGAGGACAAGGAGCGCGAGGCGAACGCCGGGTTCGACGGCACGTGGGTGGCCCACCCGGACCTGATCGCGACCGCGATGGGCGAGTTCGACCGGGTCCTCGGCGATCGCCCCAACCAGGTCGCCCGGCAGCGCATGGATGTGGTCGTCTCCGCGGAGGAGCTGCTCGACGTCCGCGTCCCGAACGGCGAGATCACCGAGGCGGGCCTGGGGACGAACGTGAACGTGGGGATCCGGTACCTCGCTTCGTGGCTGTCGGGGGTCGGCGCGGCCGCGATCGACAACCTGATGGAGGACGCCGCGACGGCCGAGATCTCGCGGTCGCAGATCTGGCAGTGGGTGGCCAACGGGGTCACGCTCCCGACGGGTGAGATGGTCACCGCCGCGAAGGCCCGCGAGGCCATCCAGATCGAGATGACGCACCTCCGCGAGCAGCCGGGCGAGCACCCCTTCACCAAGCATCGCCTGGAGCAGGCGCGCACGCTGTTCGAGGAGGTGGCGCTCCCACCCGACTTCTTCGAGTTCCTTACGCTCCCCGCCTACGAGCTGCTCTGAGCCCTCCCCGGTCGTTGGTTGAAACCGGCCGCGATGGGGAAAGGCGCCCGTTCGAGGTCGCGCCTCACACCCGTACGCGCGACCGGAAAGGGGGAGGCCATGAAGCGAGCGATCGTTCTCGCGCTGATGGCGGGGCTGCTCGTCGGCGTCCTGGGGTCGACGGTGTCGGCCCAGCCGACCACCTTCCGCGCCGTGCTCTCGGGCGGCGACGAGGTGCCGGCCCGGGACACAGGTGCCCGGGGCGTCGCGACCTTCCGGCTGGACGCGGCTGGCAGCGAGCTCGGGTTCCGGCTGGTCGTGGCGAACATCGAGAACGTCTTCGCCGCGCACATCCACTGCGGGGTCGCCGGCGTGAGCGGTCCGATCGGGGTCACGCTCTTCATGGGCGCCCCCGGTGGAGGGAGAACGGATGGCGTCCTCGCGGCCGGCAGCGTGACGGCGCCCGATCCCGGCAACGCCTGCGGCTGGGTCGATCTCGACGATGTGGTCACCGCGCTCGAGTCGGGGAACACGTACGTCAACGTCCACACGAACGACGGGGTCGCGCCTCCGGACACCGGACCCGGCGACTTCCCCGGAGGGGAGATCCGCGGCCAGAACTTCTGAGGGAGACCTAGAGCCGCTGGCCGAGCAGGTGGGCGCATCGGATGTCCCGCTCGACGTCGGTCCAGCCGGCCGACAGGCCCCAGAGGGCGTCGTCGACCGAGCGGACGAACGCCCAGCGGTAGACGTGGGCCGGCTCGAGCTCCAGCTCCGTCGCGAGCCGGCCCACGATGGCATCGACGGAGTTGAGGTCGAATCGTTGGGGCAGCAGCGTCCGCACGAGGTGACCCGTGTCGAATGCTCGCTCGCCCACGAGCGGCTTGGGATCGATCACGAGCCAGGCCTCGCGCTGGGCTGCGAGCACGTTCCACAGATGGAAGTCCCGGTTGGCCAGGACGGCCTCCTCTGACGAGGCCGCGAGGTCGCGGCAGAGATCCACCGCCGTTCGGAGGAGCCGTTCCTCGAAGGGCCGATCCTGTCGAACGAACCGCCCGAGGAGCTCGTCCGCCAACCCCGACGCGAGATCGCGGACCAGCGAAAACGGGTGATCGTTCGGAACCGGTCGCCACACTCGCCTCAGCAGCGCGCAGGCGATCCCGATCGCCTCGGCACGATCGGGGTGGTCTCCGAGCGGGGTCCCGGGCTCCAGCCGTTCGAGCAGGAGCGCGCCCCGAGCGGGTTCGGCGTCGACCAGCCGCACGGCGCCGTCCCCGTCCC
>DASUMC010000017.1:0-5413 GCA_036277855.1 Actinomycetota bacterium | reverse complement strand
GAGGGCTACGACCGTATCGTGGTCTACGCGGACCGGGAGCACAGCGCGAACCTCGCGTACGTGACCGGCTTCGATCCTCGGTTCGAGGAGGCGATGCTCGTCGTCGCCCCCTCGGGCGAGCCGGCGGTCCTGGTCGGCAACGAGTGCTTCGGCGTCGCCGGGGCGGCGCCGCTGCCGATGCGGCGCCACCTGTTCCAGGACTTCAGCCTGCCGAGCCAACCCCGCGACCGCTCGCGAACGCTCCGGGAGATCCTCGCCGACGAGGGCGTCGTTGACGGCACGAGGGTCGGCGTGATCGGCTGGAAGACGTTCGCCCACCGCGGCACGCTCGAGGTCCCGGCGTACATCGCGGACGAGCTCCGCCGCATGACCCCCTCCGGCTCGGTCGAAAACGCCGCGCACCTGCTGATCGACGCCGCCGACGGCCTGCGCGTCTTGAACGAGGTCGAGCAGCTGGCGGCGTTCGAGTACGCAGCGTGCCAGACCTCGAACGGTGTCCGGCGCCTCCTCCACGAGCTGCGGCCCGGGATGCGCGAGGGCGAGGCGGTGTCGCTCCTTTCTTGGAACGGCAGCCCGCTCTCCTGCCACCTGATGCTCTCGAGCGGCGACCGGGCGACCTTCGGCCTGCTCAGCCCCACCGACCGGAGGATCGAGCGCGGCGACCGGTTCACGGTGGCGTTCGGGATCTGGGGCGCCCTGAACTGCCGCGCGGGGTTCGTCGTCGAGGACGCGACCGAGCTCCCGGCGGCGATCCGCGACTACGTCGACAAGCTGGTCGGGCCCTACTTCGAGGCGATCGCGGAGTGGTACGCGGCCCTTCGGATCGGTCAGACGGGCGGCGTGCTGCACGAGATCGTGCAGCGGCGGCTCGGCGACCCGTTCTTCGGCATCTTCCTCAACCCCGGACACCAGATCCACCTCGACGAGTGGGTGAACTCGCCGATCTCGGCCGGATCGACGATCGAGCTGCGTTCGGGCATGGCGTTCCAGGTCGACGTGATCCCCGCAACCGGGACCGAGTACTTCACGACGAACATCGAGGACGGCCTTGCGCTCGCCGACGAATCGTTGCGGTCCGAGTTCGCGGCGAGGTCCCCCGAGGCGTGGTCGCGGATCCGAGCGCGGCGGGCCTTCATGGCCGACGCCCTCGGGATCGACCTCCATCCCGACGTGCTGCCGTTCTCGAACATCCCGGCGTGGCTCCCGCCCTTCCTCCTGCGACCGGAGCGGGTCATGGCCCTGGCCGGCTAGGAACGCGCGCGCGCGGCGGGGTAGCCTGAACCCGGAGAACACTCGAGGGAGGTCACGAGATGACGTACGAACCCGAACCCGAGCACCGCTTCTCGTTCGGGCTGTGGACGGTCGGCAACGTGGGCATCGACCCGTTCGGCGGACCCGTCCGCGAGGCCCTGTCCCCCGTCCAGCTCGTCGAGCTGCTCGCTGAGGTCGGGGCGTGGGGCGTCAACCTGCACGACAACGACCTCGTCCCGATCGACGCCGGCGCCCACGAGCGCGACCAGATCATCTCCGACTTCCGCAAGGCGCTCGACGCCACCGGCCTGGTCGTGCCGATGGCGACGACGAACCTGTTCAAGGAACCGATCTTCCGCGACGGCGCGTTCACGGCCAACGACGCGAGGGTCCGCGCGTACGCGCTGCAGAAGACGATGCGCGCGATCGACCTCGGCGTAGAACTCGGCGCCACCACCTACGTCTTCTGGGGTGGGCGCGAGGGCGTGGAGACCGACTCCTCCAAGGACCCATTGGTCGCCCTGCAGCGATACCGGGAGTCGATGGACTTCCTGTGCGCCTACGTCAAGGACCAGGGCTACGACCTCCGGTTCGCGCTCGAGTCCAAGCCCAACGAACCGCGAGGCGACATCTACCTCTCCACCACCGGCGCGATGCTCGCCTTCATCCAGACCCTCGAGCACCCGGACATGGTGGGCGTGAACCCGGAGGTCGCGCACGAGCACATGGCGGGCCTGAACTTCACCCACCACGTCGCGCAGGCCTGGTCGATGGGCAAGCTGTTCCACATCGACCTCAACGACCAGATCCCGGGGCGGTACGACCAGGACCTGCGGTTCGGTTCGGCCAACCCGAAGGCGGCGTTCTTCCTGGTGAAGCTTCTCGAGGATGTGGGCTACCCGGGGAGTCGTCACTTCGACGCCCATGCGTACCGGACCTCCGACTACGAGGACGTGAAGGCCTTCGCGCGAGGGTGCATGCGCACGTACCTGATCCTGAAGGAGAAGGCCGAACGCTGGAACGCCGACCCGCAGATCCAGGAGCTCGTCGCACAGGTCAACGCCGACGACGGCACGATGACGCCGCACCTCGGTCCCTACACACCGGAACGCGCCGAGGGCCTGCGGGACCTCGAGATCGATCGGCGGACGGTCGCCGCGCGCGGCCAGCCGTACGAGCGGCTCGACCAGCTCACCGTCGACCTCCTGCTCGGGGCTCGGTGACGCCCGAGGCGACGCGGGCCCCGGTCAAGGGGCACCCGTGAGCCTCGTGGTGGGCGTGGACGTCTCCACCACGGCGACCAAGGCGGTCCTGCAGGACGCCGATGGGATCGTGAGGGCGGTCGGGACGTCCGCGTACTCGTACGAGACGCCCCATCCGTTGTGGAGCGAGCAGGACCCCGCCCTCTGGTGGGAGGCAACCCGGATCGCGGTGCGGGAGGCGCTCGAGGCGGCGGACACCGATCCCGAGGCGGTGGAGGCTGTGGGACTGACCGGCCAGATGCACGGCCTGGTGGCGCTCGACGATCGAGACGAGGTCCTGCGTCCGGCGATCCTGTGGAACGACCAGCGCACCGGGGCCGAATGCGACGCGATCCGCCAGATCGTCGGTCGTCGGCGCCTGATCGCGACCACGGGCAACGACGCCCTGCCGGGGTTCACGGCGCCCAAGCTGTTGTGGCTGCGACGCCACGAGGCCGACGTGTGGGCTTCGATCGCGCACGTGCTGCTTCCCAAGGACTTCGTGCGCCTCCGGCTCACCGGCGAGCACGCCGTGGACCGGGCCGACGGTTCCGGGACGATCCTGTTCGACCTCGCGGCCCGAGACTGGTCCCCCGAGATCGTCGACGCGCTCGCCATCGAGCGTCGGTGGTTGCCCCCGACCTTCGAGGGACCGATGGTCACGGGCGCGATCACCGAGGCCGCGGCCTCGGCGACCGGACTGCGTGTGGGGATCCCGGTGGTCGCCGGCGGCGGTGACCAGGCGGCCGCGGCGGTCGGTGTCGGCTCGGTCGTGCCAGGGGTCTCCTCGCTGTCGCTCGGCACGTCCGGGGTGCTGTTCACCACGACCGAGGGACCGGCGATCGAATCCGAGGGCCGACTCCACGCCTTCTGCCACGCCATGCCCGGCCGATGGCACCTCATGGGCGTGATGCTCTCGGCGGCCGGGAGCCTGCGCTGGTTCCGAGATGCGCTCGCTCCGGGCGTCGCGTTCGAGGAGTTGGTGGAGGAGGCGGCGGGGGTCCCCGCAGGGAGCGACGGCCTCCTGTTCCTTCCCTACCTCACCGGGGAGCGAACCCCCTATCCCGATCCCCTCGCCCGGGGCGCGTTCGTGGGTCTGACCGTCCATCACGGCCGGGCCCATCTGACGCGTGCGGTGCTGGAGGGCGTGGCGTTCGGCATGCGGGATTCGCTCGAGCTGATGCGAGCGGCCGGGATCCAGCCCCCGGACCAGATCAGGGCGACCGGCGGAGGGAGCAGGAGCGGCCTGTGGCGACGGATCCTCGCCGACGTGCTGGGCGCGTCGATCGTGACGACCCCCAGCGCCGAAGGTGCCGCGCAGGGCGCCGCGACGCTGGCCGCCGTCGGGGCCGGGTGGTTCGAGACCGTCCAGGACGCGTGCCGGGCGCTCGTGCGGATCGGCGAGACCACCCCGCCCTCGGAGAAGGCGGGCGCCTACACGAACCCGTACGCCCGGTACCGCGAGCTCTATCCGGCGCTCGCCGCGACCTTCCACGCCACGGACTGATCCGCGAGCAAACGGAGGCTCAACCGGCTCGGAAGAGTTCCTCGATCACCCGAAGGTTGCCGACGGCGTCCGACGGCGGGATCGGCACGGGGCCGCCGTCCAGCGCCGCGGCCGCGAACCGCTCCGCCTGGATCGAGTACTCGTTGGCCGGGTCGAACGTGAGCACCTCGGTCTCGGGCCGAACCGGCGGATCGCCGCCGGCGGTGACGAGCACCCGGGTCGGCCGGTCCCACGGGATGTTGAACGGGATCTCGAGCGAGATCCGGCCCTCCGTGCCGTAGATATGGACGCGCTGATCGGGTTCGGCACGGGTCGAGCACGTGAAGCTCGCGATGCCGTCGTGGAAGTCCAAGATCCCCGACGTCAGGGTGTCGACCCCCGTGACGGGGTCGCGCGTCACCGTACCCTGGACCCGGATCGGCTCGGCGCCGAACAGCATCCGGGACAGGTTCACGCAGTAGCAGCCGATGTCGTACAGGGCGCCGCCCGCAGCGTCGAGCTGGTTGCGGATGTCGTTCGGGTCGTCGTTGAAGTACGAGAACCAGCTCTGCACGGTCTTCAGCTCCCCGATCCGGCCGGAGGCCAGCAGCTCCCGTACCGCCTCCCAGGTCGGATGGAGCCGGTACATGAACGCCTCCATCAGCAGCACACCCTCGGCCTCGCAGACCCGGATCATCCGCTCGGCCTCCGCCACGTTCGTCGCGAGCGGCTTCTCGCACAGCACGTGCTTGCCGGCGCGGGCCGCGGCGATCGTCCACTCCGTGTGGAGGTGGTTGGGGAGAGGGTTGTACACGGCATCGACGTCCGGATCGGCCAGCAGGTCCTCGTACGAGCCGAGCGCGCGCTCGATGCCGAGGCCGGACGCGGCGGCCTCGGCACGGCCCAGGTCACGCGAGGCGATCGCGACGACCTCGCACCGCGCGGCCGCCACCGTGGCCGGGATGACCTTCTCGATCCCGATCTTGGCCGTCGACAGGACGCCCCACCGCAGCAGATCGCCGCTCATCCCCACGAGTCCTCCGTCACCGGCCGGAACGCCATCTCCAGGATCCGGTGGTTCCTCGGCCGTGTGAGCACGAACAGCACGGCCTCCGCGACGTCGTCGGCCGACATCATGCCGACGAGCTCGCGCATGTCCGGCGTGCGACCCCGGCCCATGGCGAACTCGGTCGCCACTCCCCCGGGGCACACGTTGGCGCAGCGGATGCCCCGCGGCCGTAGCTCGTGGTCCAGGGCGCGCGTGAATCCGACCTGCGCGAACTTCGACGCGCAGTAGACCGCCTCGAACGGGAGGCCGCGACGGCCCGCCTCCGACGCGATCGTGACGATGTCGGCCCCGTCGCTCTTCAACAAGTGCGGCAGCGCCGCGCGGATCGTGTAGATGGTCCCCTTCACGTTGGTGTCGATCATCTCC
>DASUMC010000016.1:0-2487 GCA_036277855.1 Actinomycetota bacterium | reverse complement strand
GATCTGCGCGGGGACGACCGGCTACGACACGATGGTGGACGTCCGCTACCTCTGGTACCTGCAGAAGCGATACCAGGGCTCGCACCTGTTCAACGACGAGCAGGCGACGGCGTTCAACGACCTCGTGTGCGAAGGCCTCGTGACGACCACGCTCGGTCACACGTACGACTACGGCGAGTCCGGACTGGCCCACCAGCTGATGGAGCGGGGCGCCCTGCCCGAGGGTAACGTCGGCGTGCTGATCAATGCGCCTGAACGCGGCCTGACCGATCTTCCCTAGACCTGCCGGCCCGGGGTAGTCGGCGAAGGCTCCTGGACGAGCTCGACCAGCACCCCGCCCATGCTCTTCGGGTGGACGAAGGCGATCGTCGTGCCCCGCGAGCCCCCTCGCGGCGTCTCGTCGATCAGCGCGACGCCCTCGGCCCGAAGGCGCCCGAGCGCCTCGGTCACGTTCGCGACGCGATACCCGAGGTGGTGCACGCCGGGGCCGCGCCTGTCCAGGAACCTCCCGACCGGCGTGTCGGACCCCAGCGCCCCCAGCAGTTGCACGTACGACTCGCCCACGGCGAACAGGACCTCCTCGACGCCCTGGTCCGGTATTCGCTCGCGGTGGGTGGGCTCGAGGCCGAACGTGCGCCGGTAGCGCTCGACCTCCTCCTCGAGATCCGCGACCGCGATCCCGATGTGGTCGATCTGGGTCAGCATCACGAGCCCCGGCGCTTGCGGCGCTGGCCCTCGGCGAGCCGCGGCTGGAGCCGTTCCATCAGCTCGTGCGCCTGCTTCACGTGGTAGGCGGGCAGCGTGAGCGCCCGGGTCACGGAGGCGACCGCCTGGGCTCGCAGGTCGTCCTCGGGCTTGCCCCCGTCGCCGCGGGACGGATGCAACGCGTAGAACTCGGTGATCTCGAGGAACTGCTGGAGCGAGGGTGTCAGGCCGCCGCGCTCGTACGCGTAGATCGTCTGGCGTGCGGCCGGGAATCCGCCGGCGGCCGCCGCGTCCTGGACCGCTCGGTAGCCGGCGGCCCGCCGGAGGCCTCGCAGCATCGCGCCGATCGCCCGCGCGTCCTCCTTGGGCACGGGCTGGAGCTTCTTCCTCGCCATCGCCCACGCACGATAGCGGCTGAGGGGTCCGCGGGCAGCGCCGCACCCTCGTGAAGGTCTCGTGGAACGGCCCTTCGGCGTCCCTGTCTAGGCCGAAGGTCTGATGCTCCGTTTGGACTTCGTGCATAGGATGGGGCACGCCGTCGGACGACCAGATGAGGGGCGTGACGTGAAGCAGGCGAGCAGATCGACCGCATCCGTACTCCACGGTTCGGACGCCGTGGCGCAGGGCCGGGCAGACGTCAACAAGGTCCGCGAGAAGACCCGCAAGCGCCGAATCACACGGCTCATCGTCGTCTTGCTGCTGTTCGACCTCTACCTCTGGTACCGCTACCTCACCGACAACCCCTTCAAGATGCCGACACTCGGCCCCGAGGCGATCATCTTCGCCCCGATTGTCCTGATCATGATCATGATCGTCGCGATGATGGCGATGCCGCTGTTCAGCGGCCGATCCCCCCACCAGATCGTGCGGCCCGAGGAGATCGAGGTCGGGCTCGACGAGGTCCGCGGGCTCGACAACCAGGTCGACGAGGTGGGGCGCACGCTCGACGTGTTCCTCGGGTACGCGACGTTCCGCGACCAGCTGGGCGGCAACCCCCGACGCGGGTTGCTGTTCGAGGGTCCTCCGGGGACCGGCAAGACCTATCTGGCCAAGGCGATGGCCAAGCAGGCGGGCGTCCCGTTCCTGTTCAGCGCCGCGCCCGCCTTCCAGTCGATGTGGTTCGGGATGACGAACGCGAAGATCCGCTCCTTCTTCCGCCGCTTGCGCAAGCTGGCGCGAAAAGAAGGGGGCGCGATCGGCTTCATCGAGGAGATCGACGCGATCGGCGGCGAGCGTGGGGCGATGAGCGCGAGCCCGGATCCGACCGGTCTCGGGCGCGTGGCGTCGTCGTTCATGGGTGCCGGCGGCTCGGGGATGGTGAACGAGCTGCTGATCCAGATGCAGTCCTTCGACCAGCCGCCGCTCGGCGCGCGGTTCAAGGCGCGGATGATCGAGTGGGTGAACGGTTTGCGTAAGCCCGAGCGGCGGATCCCCGCGACGAAGCCGACGTACAGCAACATCCTGCTCATCGCGGCGACGAACCGCGCCGACAACCTCGACCCGGCGTTGCTCCGGCCCGGCCGCTTCGACCGCCGGCTCTACTTCGACCTCCCGTCGAAGTCCGGCCGTCGCGAGCTGATCGACTTCTTCCTCGATCGCAAGACCCACCATCAGCAGCTCGACGACGACCACACGCGCGAAGACCTGGCCCACGAGACGTTCGGCTACACCCCGGTGATGATCGAGCACCTGCTGGACGAGGCCCTGCTGATGGCGCTCCGCGGCGGGCGCACGGCGATGAACGTGCAGGACATCCATGAGGCCAAGCTGACCGAGGAGCTC
>DASUMC010000015.1:0-11292 GCA_036277855.1 Actinomycetota bacterium | reverse complement strand
GCGGGATCTCGCGCCGTGAGGTCGCGCGCGAGCCGGGTCTTCACGGACAACGCGACCAGCTGCTGCTGCGAGCCGTCGTGGATGTTGCGTTCGAGCCTGCGGCGCTCCTGGTCCTGCGCCGTGACGAGTCGCCGCTGCGAGGCGCGCAGCTCCTCCACGAGGCGCACGTTCCGAAGGACCAGGCCTGCCTGCGACGCGAGGTCACGGACCAGGCGTTCCTTCGACGGGTTCATCGGATCGCTGGGCGGCATCGCCACCGAGAGCGCCCCGAGGAGCTCGCCCCGGTCCCGGACCTCGACGACGGTCTCGCCCGCGATCGTCGGGAGGGCCTCGGTCGCCACGACGGCGAAGGCCGCGGGCTCGGGGTCGGTCGGCCACGAGGCCGCCGGCCGTAGCGCTGCGCCCAGGCGGAGCCACACCCTTGCCGAGCCGGCGCCCGTCGCCTGGCCGAGGATCTGCGCCATCCGACCCAGGACGTCCTCGGTCGCGTACGACTCGCCGACGCGTTCGGAGAACTCGGTCAGCACCTCGTACGGTGTCGCCCGCCTGCCGTAGACGACGCGATCGGCGATCCGCCGCGCGAACCGCGTCACCGGCCTGAACGCGAGACCGAGCAGCAGCGCCACGATGAAAACCGAGCCGGAGCTCTCGTTGCCGGAGGTGATCACGCCGAGGAGTCCGACGACGGCGGCGTAGGCCGCGATCACGAGCAGGACCAGCGCGCCCGCGACGAGCGCTTTCTTCACGACGACGTCGAGGTCGTACAGGTGGTACTGCAGGACGGCGACCGCTACCGCGACGGGCAAGGTGATGAACGCGATCCCGCTCACGATCGAGTCGATCAGCTCTCCGTTCAACCCGATCGCCGAAGCGACGGTCGACAGGATGAAGGAGCTCGCCAGGAAGGCGATCGCGAGCGCGACCCACTTGATCTGCTGTCGCTCGACGCCGCCCGACCGACGGAAGCGGAGCACCAGGGAGACGACGCTGCCCAGGAGCAGTCCGATCAGCGACACGGCGAACACCGCGTCGGGGATCTCGAGACCTGCGAGACCCGGCATGAAGAAGGGGTTCGCGATGACGGCGTCGTCCGACGAGCCGGACAGGGTGTCCTGACCGAAGAGCAACAACACGCCCAGGAACACGAGCACCGCGGCGCACAGGCAGGCGAACGGCAGCCAACGGCGGGATGGCAGGTGTCCGTCCGGGAACAGCAGCGGCAGGAAGAGGATCACCGGGAAGATGCCGACCAGCCACCCGAGCGACGACACGAGCCCCATCGCCACCACGGCCGGGCCATCCGTGTTGCCCCCCCGCACGAGGTAGGTCATGAGCTCCCCGGCGGCGAAGCTCCCCGCGGTGACCGCCGCCCCGAACAACAGGAGACCACCGACCCGATTGCCGGGCAGCCGGCTGAGGAGGAGCGCGCCCACGATGCCGAAGAGCGTGAACGCGATCACGTTGGGGATCTGTTCGGCGAGCGATTCCCCGTTGACCGCGACCCCGATCATGCCCGTGATGGCGAAGGAGAAGAACACGCCGAGCGCGGCCCAAGGCCACCGCGCGTGCCGCTCGGCGTCGTTCACGGTGTAGCCCCCGGCTCGCTCACCAGGACGCGGTACACCTCGACCGGCTCCTCACGGCCCTTCACCTGCCGCGACCCGATCGACTCGCACGTGACGCTCGGAGCCGAGGCGATCGTGGTGGCGCTCGCGACGATCTCGCCGCCCTCGGCCTCGCTCTGCAGGCGCTCAGCGACGTTCACGGCATCGCCGATCACCGTGTACTCGAGCCTGCCACCGCCGCCGATCGCGCCGGCCACGACCTGTCCGGTGTTCACGCCGACCCCGATGTGCAGGCCGTCGACCGCGTCGGTCCCCCAGCCCTCGGCGTTCAGCTCGGCCTGCCGGCGCTGCATCGCGATCGCGCACTGTAGAGCACGTTCGGCGTGGTCGGTGAGCGGGTCTGGGGCTCCGAACACGGCCATCACCGCGTCGCCCTGGAACTTGTCGATCATCCCCAGGTGATCGACGACGATCTCGGCCATCGCGGAAAGGTGGCGCCCGACGATCTCGGCGATCTCGTGCGTGGCCAGCCGCTCGGCCATCGTCGAGAACCCGCGGATGTCGCTGAACAACACCGTCACCTCGAGCTCCTCGCGCTCGACCTCACCGGCCGCGAGCTTCTCGGCGACGCGTTGCGGCACGTACGAGGACAGGGTTGCCGCGGCGGCCTGCTTGGCCACGACGGCGGCATGCAGCCGCTTCATGTCGTCGACGGCGCTGACGCCGCCCGAGTTCGCGCCCGCGGCCATCTTCGTGAACAGGTCCGTGACCCGCCGGTCGACGGCTTCCTGGGTGGTGCCCAACCGCTCGGCCATCTGCTCGTAGCCCAGACCCTGCGACATGAGCTCGAGGAGCTCCCGGTCGTGCTTCCCCGTCTCCTGGCGGCCGGAGAGGCGTTCGGCGATCGCCGGATCGACCGCGCTCCCGCCCGCCGCCACCTCGCGGATCGCGCGGACGAGCTCGTCGCCCTGCGCGATCCGATCCTTCAACAGGTACGCGAGCCCGCTCTGCCCCTTGCCGAGGAGCGCGATCGCGTAGGCCTCGTCGTCGTGCGCCGAGAGAACAACCACGCCCGTCCCCGGATGCTTCTCGCGGATCGCGTGAGCGCAGTCGATCCCCTCGAGCTGGAAGTTCGGGGGCATCTTGATGTCGGTGACGACGACCTCCGGAACGTGCTCGGCAGCGGCCGCGAGGAGCGACGGGGCATCTTCGGCCACGCCGACGACCTCGATCCCGTCGTAGGACTCGAGGAGTGCCCGAACGCCCTCGCGCACGAGCACGTTGTCCTCGCCGAGCACGACCCTGATGCTCACACTGCCCGCCTCTCCGACGCCTGTACGATGCGCGCATGGTGCGCGTGGTCTTCGCGGAGGATAACTACCTCGTGCGCGAGGGGACGGCCGCGCTGCTCCAGACGTCCGAGGAGGTCGAGCTGATCGGCACCGCCAGCTCGTTCGACGAGCTCATGACGGCCGTCGAGCAACTGAAGCCCGAGGCCGTCCTCACCGACATCCGGATGCCACCGTCGAACACCACCGAGGGCATCGACGCCGCCCGGCGCATCAAGGCCGAGCATCCCGACATCGGGGTCGTCGTGCTGTCGCAGTTCGCCGAGGAGGCGTACGCGTACGAGCTGCTCAAAGACGGAGCCGCCGGGCTCGGCTACCTGTTGAAGGAGCGCGTCGCCAACCTCGAGGAGCTCGTTCGCGCGCTGAACGAGGTCGCCAAGGGCGGGTCTGTCCTGGATCCGAAGGTAGTCGAGGCGCTCGTCTCGGCTAAGGACCGGATGGCGCACTCGCCGCTCGCGCAGCTCACCGACCGCGAACGCGAGGTCCTCGAGAACATGGCGCAGGGTAAGAACAACGCGTCGATCGCCAAGTCGCTGTTCCTGACCGAGCGCGCCGTCGAGAAGCACATCAACTCCTTGTTCCACAAGCTCGGGCTCTCGGAGGAAGCCGACGTCCACCGACGCGTGAAAGCGGTGCTCGCATTCTTGCGCGAGAGCGACCAGTCTGCCTGAGCTCACTGCGCCGATCGAGTGTCGACGATCATCACGGAGCAGGGCGCGTGCCGCAGCACGAGGTTCGGAACGCTGTCGCGCACCCGCCACCACGATCCGTGCGTCCCGCGATT
Source organism: Actinomycetota bacterium (assembly GCA_036277855.1). Classification (GTDB taxonomy): domain Bacteria; phylum Actinomycetota; class UBA4738; order UBA4738; family HRBIN12; genus DASSJM01. The sequence continues at coordinate 7,594 of DASUMC010000015.1, read as the reverse complement.
CCCGATGACGATCGTCTCGACCCGCTCCTGCTCGGCGATCGCGACCAAGCGCTCGGCCGGATCACCCGACTCGGACCAACTGCGGACCGTGATCGACGGGAACCGCCGAGCCATCTCTGCGAGGTAACGGTTCGGATCCGCTGACTTCCTGGGGTCGACAGCGTCGCGCACCGCCGTGTCGGGTCGAACGTGGAGCACCAGCAGCTCGCTCCGTTCAGCCCGGCGAGACGGGCGGCCTCGCCGACCGCCAGGTCGGCGGAGGCCGATGTGTCCGTTCCCACCAAGATCTTCTTCATCCCGCGTACGCCTCCTTCGTCCGAAGCCCACGGTACGCGTCCGACCGGTCCGTTCGACCCGGCCGCCACCCAAGATGTGGGCGTGGCAGCACCACCCCGATGGTGGGGTTCGAACCCCCGGACGCAGTGGTGACCCCTCTTGGAAGATGCGGGGCCGACTGTCAACATTCGCCGCATGAAGGCCGCGGTCTACTTCTGCGCCCTCGAGGCGCTCAACAACGTGGCGAAGTACGCGGAGGCGACACGAGCCACGGTGACGCTCTCGAAGCAGAATGCACGGCTCACGTTCTCGGTCCACGACGACGGCCGCGGGTTCGACCCGAACGCTACGGGCCGAGGCGCCGGCCTCCAGGGGATGGCCGACCGACTCGAGGTGATCTGCGGCGAGCCGGCGATCGAGACCTCGCCCGGGGACGGCACCACGGCCCTCGACAGGGTCCCGAGGAGTGGACGGCGATCGTGACCAAGACCGTTCGATCGCGGACGCCGTGGGTCCTGTTCGCGGTCCTGATGACGATCCTGGCCGCGACGGTCGGCCTGTCGATCGCCACCGGCGGCGTGGGCGAGGATGCGTGGTTTGTCCCGCTCGCCGTCATGATGATCCTGGGGTACTCGACGGTCGGCGCCATCGTGGCGTCCCGCAATCCGCGGAACCCGATCGGCTGGCTGATGATCGGGATCGGCGGCGCCTTCGTGATCGGCGGTTTCTTCGACGAGTACGCAACGTTCGCCTACCTCACGCATCCAGGGGAGCTCCCGGGCGGACTCGTCGCCGTGTGGATCATCAATTGGATCTATGCCGGGATGATGACCTTCCTGCCGCTGCTCGGTCTGTTGTTCCCGACGGGACACGTCCCGGGGCCGAGATGGCGCTTCCTGGTTCCCGTGACGATCGCGTTCGGCGTCCTGGCGGCCGTGTCCTCGATCCTTTCACCATCGCTCATCGCCGACGCGCCCGTCCCTGTCCGCAACCCCACCGGCATCGAGGGCTTCCCGGTCGATGCCCTCGGCGGGTTCGCCTGGATCGGCCTGCTCCTCGCGAGCGCGACGGCGATCGCCGCGGTGATCGTTCGCTTCCGACGATCCGCCGGCGAGGAGCGCCAGCAGATCCGCTGGCTCGCGTACGTCGTCATCACCGCGGTGGTCGTCCTCCTCGTCTCGTTGGTCATGGCGATCGTGGTGGGCGAGTCGTTCGGGAGCATGTTCGCCGGCCAGGCGCTCGCGTTCGCGGGGTTCGCACTCGTCGGGATCGGCGTGCCGGCGGCGATGGGCGTGGCGATCCTCAAGTACCGGCTGTACGACCTCGACGTCGTGATCAAGAAGACGGTCGTGTTCGCGATCCTCGTGGTGTTGTCGATGGCCGCGGGAGGTGTCGTGCTGGTGTTCCTCGGGGGCACCCTGGTCGGGGGCCTACCCTCCGGAAGGCAAGCGCTGATCCTGCTCGCCGGCGTGGTCCTCGGGCTCGTCGCCATCCCGCTCTATCGACTGTCGACCCGGATCGCCGACCGCGTCGTGTACGGAGGGCGGGCAAGGCCCTACGAGGTCTTGACGGAATTCTCCGACCGCGTCGCCGGGTCGTTCTCGACCGACGACGTCCTACCCCGGATGGCGCAGATCCTCGGCCAGGGGACCGGCGCCGACTCTGCACGCGTGTGGCTACGGGTGGGCGGGAGCCTACGGCCAGCAGCCAGCTGGCCGAAGGCGAACGAGGACATCCCGATTCCGATCACCGATGATGCGGTGCCGCCGATGCCCGACCGGGAAACCGCGTTCGAGGTCCGTCACCAGGGTGAGCTCCTCGGCGCCCTCTCGATCAAGACACACGCGAGCGACCCGATGAACCCGTCGAAGGAGCGGCTCCTCCGCGACCTGGCTTCACAGGCTGGGCTTGTCCTGCGCAACGTCCGACTGATCGAGGAGCTCCGAGCCTCGCGCCAGCGGCTCGTTGCTGCGCAAGACCAAGAACGGCGAAAGCTCGAACGGAACATCCACGACGGAGCCCAGCAACAGCTCGTCGCGCTCCAGGTCAAGCAGCGGCTCGTGGAAGGCATGATCGAACGCGATCCCTCGAAGGCGCTCGAACTGATGTCGCAGCTCCAGGTCGACACCGCAGCAGCGCTCGAGACCCTCCGCGATCTCGCACGCGGCATCTATCCCCCGTTGCTCGCAGACCAGGGGCTCGGGGCCGCGCTCGAGTCGCAGGCGCGCAAGTCGCCCGTCCCGATCTCTGTCGAGACCGATGAAGTCGGACGGTACCCGCAGGACGTCGAGGCCGCCGTCTACTTCTGTGCGCTCGAGGCGATGAACAACCTCGCGAAGTACGCGGGCGCGACCCAGGCGACGGTCTCGCTGTCCCAAACGGACGGGACGCTCACGTTCGCCGTGTCCGACGACGGGGCGGGGTTCTCCGTGGGCGAGCGCGGGTCGAACGGCACGGGGCTCCAGGGGATGGCGGACCGTCTCGATGCGATCGGCGGCGCGCTCGAGATCCGGTCGGCGCCGGGAGAGGGAACGACGGTCCTGGGTCGGGTCCCAGTCGGTTAGGCGGCAGGGTCGTTGGCTTCGGCCCACGCGGACTCGAGCTTGTCGGGCCCGAACACGGCCTTGGGGATGTACGCGGACGCGCCGCACTCGGCGGCGCGCGGTGCGTACTCCTCCTCCTCGTACGTGGAGAGCAAGAGGACGACCACGGGGTCCGAGCGCTCGGCAAGGATCTGCCTGGTCGCGTCCAGGCCGTTGATACCGGGCAGGTTGACATCCATGAGAACGAGGTCCGGCGCGAGCTCCCGAGCCATCTCGACCGAGGCCTCCCCGGTCTCCGCCTCACCAACGACGTCGAACCCGTCGGTCGCGTCCACGACCATGCGAGCCGCCAGCCGGAACGGCTCCTGATCGTCCACGATGAGCACTCGAACGGTCATCTGTTGCCCTCCGAGACAGCGTCCCACGGGCCCCGCACTCCGACAGTGATGCCAGCACCACACTTGTCCGTTCCTCGGGGGACGCGCGCGTGGTACTGGTGGCGGTGCAGCCGTTACGCGGCGCGGCCGACCCGCAGGAACGCCTGCTCGAGCACGAGCCGCGGGTTGAGGTTCAGGTCCTCGGCGAGCGCGGCGCGGGCCTCCTCGACCGCGGCCATCGCGCTCGTGGCCGAGGTCACGTCGCCGGGCGCGGGCGCGAGATCCGGGTTCATCAAGACGTCGGCGCCGCCCCCGACGGCGACGGCCACGCGATCGCGCAGCAGCGCCGAAACCCCGAGCAGCACGCGGTCCACATAGTCCCGTTCGGCCCGCCGGACCTGTCGCTTGTGCCGCTCCTCGAGCCGGCGGATCGCGGCCCGGTAGGCCTCCTCCGGGCGACCCCGCTCGTCCAGGAACGGCGCGAGCTCCTCCTCCAACTGCGCGACGAGGTCCTTGCGATAGCGCTCCGCCGCGACCAGCACGAGGTCGGCGGCCTCGAGGGCACCGGCGGGTCCGCTCGAGGCGCGCTCGAGCGCATCGCGGGCCGCCTCGCGGAACGACATCCCGTCCGCGCCGGTCGCGAGCCGGCGGGCTCGTCCGAGGTTGCCCCCGGCCAGCCGGGCGGCGAGCGCGGCCCGACCCGGGTCGATCCCCTCGGCGGCGAGGGTCTGCGCGACGAACGCCTCCGAGAGCGGGCGGAACGAGACCACGTGGCAGCGCGACAGGACGGTCTCGGGCAGCTCGTCGGGCCGGGCCGACAAGAGCATCAGCACCGCGTCCGCGGGCGGCTCCTCGAGCACCTTCAACAGGACGTCGGCGGCGGCCGGGTTCAGTCGATCGGCCTCCCGGATCACGAAGACCTTCCGACCCGGCTCGGGGGCGGTGCGGTACGCGGGGTGCCAGATCTCGGCGCGAACGGTCTCCACGTGGATGTCGCGACCCTCGGGCTCGACGACGACCTCGTTCGGGTGACGGTCCTCGAGCGCGAGTCGGCAGTCCCTGCAGATCCCGCACCCACCCTCCTTGCACAGCAGCGCCGCCGCGAACGCCCGCGCGGCGAGCTGCTTGCCTCCGCCCTCGGGGCCGGCCAGCACGTACGCATGGTGCGGCCGCGCCGCCGCCTGGCGCAGGAACGCGATCGCGTGCTCCTGACCGGGGACGCGGTCGAGCACCGGGAACCCCGCGCCGCGCGCCTCAGTCACGCCGGTCCTCCTCTCGCTCCTTCAAGATCCTGCCGAGCGCCTCGACCACCTGCTCGTGCACCAGCTCCGGCGTCTGGTCCGCGTCCAGGACGACGAACCGCTCCGGGTGCTCCTCGGCGATCCGAAGGTACGCGTCGGAGACCTTCGCGTGGAAGTCCTGACCCTCGAGCTCGATGCGATCGGGTTCCTCGAGCGAACGCAGGAGGCCGGCCTCCGGCTCGAGGTGGAGCAGGAGCACCAGATCGGGGAACAGCCCCTGGGTCGCCCACACGTTCAGCGTCAGCACGTCCTGCTCGCCGAGTCCGCGCGCCGTGCCCTGATAAGCCAGGGACGAATCGATGTACCGGTCCGTCAGCACGACCTGGCCGGCGGCCAAGGCGGGCCGGATCACCGAGGCCACGTGCTGCGCCCGGCTCGCCGCGAAGAGCAGGGCCTCGGTCTTCGGCTCGATGTGACCCGTGTCGTGCGCGAGCAGCAGCGTCCGCAGCTCTTCGCCGACGGGCGTACCTCCGGGTTCCCGCGTCACCATGACCTCGATGTCCTGGGACTCCAACCACTCCTTCGCCAGACGGATCTGCGTCCCCTTGCCCGAACCCTCCACACCCTCGAAGGCGACGAACAGGCCGTTCGTCGGCGGCCGCTTCAGCTTGGGGACCAACCCGAGCGGTTCCTGCTTGCCGACCCGGAACCGCCGGAGCCTGCTCCGAGTCAGCAATCCGGCGAGCAGCGCCCCGACCCCCGCGATCATCAACGAGATGCGAGTGCCCGACAGGTCGAACGTTCGCTCACCCACCGTCAGGGTGTGCGCGCCGATGGCGCCGGCGATCACCGGGAAGATCGTGAGCGAGAGGAACAGACCGAGCCGCGACAGCACGGTGAGCGCGCCGAACGTCCGCCCCCGGAACTCGTCGGTCACGTTCTCCTGGAGCAGCACGTAGCCGCTCACCCACGCAGAGCCGCAGAAGCCCCCGAGCACCACCGCGACCACCGCCGCCTGCCCGATCGCGGGCATCGCCGCGAGCACGAGCAGGGTCCCGGCGGCCGCGATGATCGACCATACGAACAGGTATTCGCGCAGGACGAACTCCACGATCTTGTTCGAGGACGCCAACCCGATCCCCATGCCGATACCGAACGAGGTCACGAGGATCCCCCACCCCGGATCGCCCGCACCGATCGTCGTCCTGGCGAAGATCGGTCCGAGCGCGAGGACGGCCCCTACCGCGCTGAACGCCGCGACGATGCCGAGCGTCATCGACGACGCGAGCGAGTTCTCGCGCAGGAACCGGACACCGTCGGCGATGTCCTTGCCGACGCGCGAGACGTCGAGCCTCGCGAACGACGTGGGGGCCGGCCGCGGGATGACGATCCTGCTGACGAGCAGCGCCGAGAGTGCGAACGTGAAGGCGTCGAGCCACAAGGCAAGGAAGGCCGAGTTGTCCTTGAAGTACGGCAGCAGACCGGACCCACCGGACAGGAACGTGAAGACGAGGGCGCCGAGCGGCAGCGTCGCGTACGTGGTGATCAGGCCGAGCGAGTTGGCGTTCGCGAGCTGCCGACGAGGGACCAGGTTCGGCAGCGACGCGTCGCGGGCCGGCGTCCACAACAGGGAGAAGCATTCGATCGCGAAGGAGACGCCGAAGATCGCCCAGAGCGGGCCGAGGAACGGCATCAGGCCGTAGAGCGCTCCGCGCGCGATGTCCGCCGTGATCATCAGGGTCTTGCGGTTGACCCGGTCCACGATCGCGCCGGCGATCGGCCCGAACAGGATGGCGGGGAGCGTCCGGGCGAGCATGACCCCGGCGATCGCATACTCGGCGGCCTCGCCACCCTTGGTCGCCACCAGGGCGGTCACCGCCACGAACCCGACCCAGTCCCCGAACGAGCTGACGGTCTGCGCGGCGAGGAGCTTGGAGAACGCCGGATGGGTGATCAGGTCCTTGAAGGTCGCCGGCCGGGTCCCGCGGAGTGCAGCGACCTCGTCGGCGAAGGTCGACACCTACTCCTCCGCGGCCGCCAGGCGGGCCCCGTCCGCCGCGGTGTCCGTCTCCTCCGCGGTGGTCGCGCTTACGACCTTGGCCGGCTCGGCCGTCTTCCGCTTCGTCGTCGTGCGCTTGGCGGCGGTGCGTTTGGCGGTCGTTCGCTTGGCCGAGCTCCGCTTCGCGGCCGTCCGCTTGGCCGTCGTCTTCTTCTTGGTGCCGGCCTTGGCCGCTGCGCGGGCCGCCCGAGCCGCCGACTTCGCGGCCCTGGCCTCGGCCTCCGCCTCCGGGTCACCCTGCTTCGTGACGTTGAACCGGTCGTCGAGCTCGGCGCCGCACCCCCAGCAGCGCAGGCTCTTCGGCCGCCGGATCAGGAGCGAGCCGCACTCGGGGCACGGGTGGTCGGACACCGGAGGATGGTTGACGGCGAAATCGCAGTCGGGGTACCGCTCGCACCCATACATCAGCCCGAACCTCGTCCGCCTCTCGACGATCTCACCCTCCTTGCACTGAGGACAGGTGACGCCGGTCGACTTCGGCGGGTCCTTCTTGATGTACCTGCAGTCCGGGTATCCGGAGCAGCCCACAAAGGGCCCGAAGCGACCGAACTTGCGCTGCAGCGGGCGGCCGCACTCGGGGCAGTTCTCGTCGAGCATCTCCGGCTCGGGACGTTCCTGGCCGTCGAGGTTGCGGATGTACTTGCAGCCGCCGTCCTCCTCGGCGAACCGGGTGCACCCGATGAAGAAGCCGTACCGCCCGAGTCGCTTCTGCAGGCGGCCCGGAGGCGTGCGCCCCTCATCGATGCAGCGCGGGCAGTCCTCGTCGAGCTCCTCCACGTACCGCTCGAACTTCTCCTCCGCCCGCTCGAGCGCGTCGGCGAACGGCGTGTAGAACTGACGGAGCACCTGCACGCGTTGCAGGTCGCCCTCGGCGATCTCGTCGAGGTCCTCCTCCATCTCGGCCGTGAAGTTCACGTTGACGATGTCGGGGAAGTGCTCGACGAGCTTGTCGGTCACGACCTCACCGACGTCGTTGGGGAAGAACCGGCGGTCCTCGAGCCGGACGTAGCCGCGGTCCTGGATCGTCGAGATGATCGACGCGTAGGTCGACGGCCTGCCGATGCCCAGCTCCTCGAGCGTCTTGACGAGGGACGCCTC
>DASUMC010000014.1:0-6809 GCA_036277855.1 Actinomycetota bacterium | reverse complement strand
GGGTAGCCGATCCCGATCCGCATCATGAACCGGTCGAGCTGCGCCTCGGGCAGCGGATAGGTCCCTTCATGCTCGATCGGGTTCTGCGTCGCGATCACCATGAAGGGCGTGCCGAGCTGATAGGTCTCGGTGTCGACGGTGATCTGACGCTCCTCCATGCACTCCAGGAGGGCAGATTGGGTCTTGGGGCTCGCGCGGTTGATCTCGTCCCCGAGCACGATGTTCGCGAAGATCGCACCGGGCTTGAACTCGAAGTCCCCGCGCTCCTGGTTGAAGACGTTGACACCGGTGACGTCGGTCGGCAGCAGGTCCGGTGTGAACTGGATACGCCGGAACGAACAGTCGATCGAGCGCGCGATCGCCTTGGCGAGCATCGTCTTGCCTACGCCGGGGACGTCCTCGATCAGGATGTGACCCTCGGCGAGCAGCGCCGCGAGCGCCAGCCGGATCTCCGGCTGTTTGCCCTGGACCACCTTCTCGACGTTCTGCTCGATGACGCGGAAGCCCTCCGCGTACCGCTGCCAGTCGAGCGTCGGCTCTCGAGCCTCCAACTGCACCTCCGCGGATCGACGCCGGACCATCTTACTCAGGAGTACGTCAAGGGTACGTTCGGGGTTCCTGCGGCATCCTGCTCACGCCGGCGACGCACGCGGGTTCGTTCGAAGGAACGGAGGCGGCAGCGGCGCACTCGCTGCCGGACGCCCCGCGCGGCCCCTTGTTCGCTCTTCCAGGCGTCCCTCGAGCGCGGCCGGTCCGCCGCCTCCGCGCGGATTACAACCCTGGGATTCCGCAGTTGCAAGCACCTCGCGCCCGGTTCTGTGCCTGGTGGCCCGTATACTCGCGCCGTGGGACGAGCGCTCGTGCTCAACGCGTCGCACCAGCCCCTCGCGGTGGTGGCCGCGAGACGCGCCGTGATCCTGGTGCTGAAGGAGAAGGCCGAGGTCCTGGTGTCCAACGGCCAGGTCTTCCGGTCAGAGCACCTGCACGTCGACGCGCCCTCCGTCCTGCGGCTGCGGACCTTCGTCAAGATCCCGCACCGGTCCCATGCCCCCCTCACGCGCCGGGCGGTCTTCGCGCGCGACGAGTGGGCCTGTCAGTACTGCGGAGCCAGTGCGGAGAACCTGGACCACGTCGTCCCGAGGTCGCGCGGGGGAGCCCACTCCTGGGACAACGTGGTCGCGGCGTGCCGGCGGTGCAACTCGCGCAAGGAGAACCGGCTGATCGAGGAGGTCGGACTCCGCCTGGCCCGCCGACCGGTCCCCCCGAGGGACGGGTTCCGACTGTCGATCGGGCGTCTCGAGCCCGAGTGGGAGCCCTTCCTCTAACACCGCCGCGTACCATCGCCGCGGCTGGCCGAGCTCCCCTTCCCGTCCCGTGCCTCAACGGTTGACCCACGTCCACAGTCATTGACCCATCTCACACCAGACCCTTGACGAAGTGGAGTGATAGTGGAATAAAGGTGGCTCGCAGTGGAGGAGAAGGGGAGGACGCGTGGCCGAACTGCTCGGCACGCACAGCTATCAACTCGACCCGAAGGGCCGCATCAGCCTGCCCGGTCGGTTCCGTGAGGCGTTCGCCGACGGTGCCGTCCTGACGCTCGGGCAGGACGGGTGCCTCTTCTGCTTCCCCAGGGCCGAGTGGGCGGCGAGGGCGGCCGAGATCCGCGACCTCCTCCTCTCCGACACCGAGGGCCGCGCGTACGCGCGGATGTTCTTCGGCAAGGCCGAGCCGGTGACGCTCGACGGGCAGGGCCGCCTCCTGGTGCCCCAGCGCCTTCGGCACGAGGCCGGGATCGGCAAGGAGGCGGTCGTGCTCGGCGTCTCGGACCGGATGGAGATCTGGGATCGGACCGCGCACGAGCGATACGAGGCGGCTCACGCCGGCGCGTACCAGGCGGGGACGCTCGCACCGGGGGCAAAGGGATGAAACGGGGGACGAGCAAGGAAGCGCTGCGCGGTGAGCTCCGCCAGAGCCTTTGGCTGATCGCGATGACCGCCGCGACGGCGGCCACGTTCCTGGGATTCGGGCTGCTCACCGCCCACCTGCTGGGATGAGGGCGTGGCGGTGGCGGAACGCGGCCACGAGCCGGTCATGGTCGGCGAGGTCCTCAGGTTTCTCGCCGAGGCTACGACCGTGATCGACGCGACGCTCGGCGCGGGTGGCCATGCGGAGGCGCTGCTGGAGGCCGGGGTGGAACGCGTGATCGGTCTCGACCGCGATCCGCAGGCGATCGGTCTGGCCGCGGCTCGGCTCGATCGGTTCGGCAAGCGTTTCACCGCCATCGAGACCCGGTTCTCACAGCTGCCCGCGGAGAACCGGGTCGACGGCGTCCTCTACGACCTCGGGGTGAGTTCGATGCAGCTCGACCGTCCCGAACGGGGGTTCTCCTACCGAGCCGACGGGCCGCTGGACATGCGGATGGGCCCCGACGGCGAACGAGCGATGGACATCGTCAACTCGGCGAGCGAGGAGGAGCTCGCGCGGATCGTGTTCGAGTACGGCGAGGAACGACGCTCGCGCCGGGTCGCGGCGGCCATCGTACGCGCGAGGTCCCGGTCGCCGATCGAGACCACCGACGAGCTCGCGGGTGTGGTCGCGAGCGCGCTGGGGGCGCGGCGGGGCGGCCCCCACCCCGCCCGCCGGACGTTCCAGGCGCTCCGCATCGCGGTCAACCGGGAGCTGGAGGAGCTCGCCGCGTCCCTGCCTCGGGCGGTCGAGATCCTCGCTCCCGGTGGCCGTGTGGTCGTGATCGCGTACCACTCCCTGGAGGACCGCATCGTCAAGCGGTTCTTCAACGGCGCAGAGGACCTGGAGGTCCTGACCAGGAAACCGCTCCGACCCTCCCCGGCCGAGGCCGCGATCAACCCCAGGTCGCGGAGCGCGAAGCTCCGCGCCGCCGAACGGAGCCGTGCCGCGTGAGCCAGCCCGCGCGCCGGTTCGAGCCGGCGGAACGTCGAACGCAGCCGCCTACGTCGGCCCGCACCACGGCGCCTCCCATGGCGCCGCGACGGCGGACGCGGCCGGTCGCGCCTGCACGTGAGCGGCCCGCCCTAGCCCGCCGCCCGCGGCCGAGCCACCGCCGATCGATCGGGTTCGTGCTGCTCGCGTCGACCGTGGTGGGGTCGATGGTCTTCGGCATCGTGGTCGTGAACGTCCTGCTCGCCCAGACGTCGTTCCGCATCGGTGAGGCGGAGCGACGGCTCGAGGAGCTCTCCGAGGACAACCTCGAGTTGGTGCGCGAGCAGGCCACCCTGTCCGCTCCGGGCCGGATCTCCGCCTGGGCCAGCCGGCACGGCATGCGTCTCCCCGACGACATCCGCATCCTCCACGCGCCCGGTTCGGGCTCGGGGGAGCCGGCCGGAGCGGACCCTTCCACGCAGGCGACGGACGCCCAGGGGACGAGGAGCCCTGCGGCGAAGGGCGACCCACCAACGTGAGCCGCCCGCCCGCCGGACGGCTGGTCGCGCTGTTCGCCGTGATGGCGTTCGCCTTCGGGGCGATCTCGGTGCGGCTCGTCGTCCTGCAGGTGAGCCAGGCGCAGGAGCTGCAGGACCGCGCCTTCGACCAGCGCGTGCGGACGATCGACCTGCCGGCACAGCGCGGGCAGATCCTCGATCGCAACGGAGCACGGCTGGCGCTGTCGACGCCGGCCGACGATGTGTACGCCGACCCGCAGTTGGTGGACGACCCATGGGCAACGGCCACGCGCCTCTCGCCGCTGCTCGGCGTGGGCGTCCCGGATCTCGTGCACGCGATGACCTCCGAGGGGACGTTCGTCTATCTCGCCCGGCATCTCGGCCGCGGCGCCTCCGGCCGGATCCAACGCCTCGCCCTGCCCGGCATCGGCATGCTCCCGACCTCGAAACGTTCGTACCCCGCGGGATCGCTCGCCTCCCAGGTGCTCGGGTTCGTCGGGACCGACGGTGTCGGTCTCACCGGCCTCGAGCTTGGATACCAGGACGTCCTCGCGGGCACGCCGGGCGAGCGCACGAACGAGCTCGGCCTCACGGGCCAGGCGATCGTGAGCGGGGTCGACGAGGAACGCGCCCCCGTCGCGGGCGCGAGCGTGGTCACGACGATCGACCGCGAGCTCCAGTTCCAGGCGCAGGCCGCGCTCGAGCAGGCGGTGGAGGAACAGGGCGCCCGCGGGGGGACCGTGATCGTGATGGATCCGCGGACCGCCGAGGTCCTGGCGATGGCGAGCGACCCGTCGTTCGACCCAAACGCGTTCGAGGACGCGCCGAGCGCCACCTATCGCAACCGGGCCGTGACGGACGCCTATGAACCCGGTTCGACCAACAAGGTCATCACGGCCGCGGCGGCGATCCAGGAGCGGGCGATCCCGCTCGGCAGTCGGCTCACGGTCCCATGGACGATGCCGGTCGGCGACTACGTCATCCACGACTCGCAGGCTCACGCACCGATGCAGATGACCCTCGGGGACATCGTGGCCGAGTCCAGCAACATCGGCGCGGTCATGGTCGCGGACCGTGTCGGGGCGTCGACTCTCGCGACCTACCTGGCGCGGTTCGGGCTCGGTCGCGCGACCGGCGTCGGGTTCCCGGGGGAGTCCAACGGGATCATCCTCCCGCTCGACCAGTGGAACGACACGATCCTGGCCACGACGGCGTACGGCCAGGGGATCGCGGCCACGCCCCTCCAGATGATCTCGGTGTACTCGACGATCGCGAACGACGGCCGCTGGGTGCAGCCCAAGCTCGTGCGGGGGACGATCGGTCCCGACGGGTCGCTGGAGCCGAACGAGGCCGCCCCCACGAGGAGGGTCGTCTCGGCAGGGACGGCGAGGATGGTCACGCGGATGCTTGCGTACGCGGTGCAGGACGGCACCGGCACGAACGCGCAGATCCCCGGATACCAGGTCGCCGGCAAGACCGGAACGGCGCGGATCCCGACCGGCGACGGTTCGGGTTACCTCGAGGGCCAGTACATCGCCTCGTTCATCGGCTTCCTCCCTGCGGGCGACCCGAAGGTCGTCGTCGCGGCGATCCTGGATCGTCCGGCGACCGTGTACGGCGGGCTCGCCGCGGCGCCGCTGTTCAAGCGGGTCGCGCTCGCCGCCATCGCCCGCCTCGACATCGCGCCTGCCGACCGGGTGCCCATGCCGCCGCACGCCCTGCCGATCGGATGAACGCCGTGACGCAGGAGGGCGCCGTCACGCAGGCGATAGGCTCAGGAACCGTGGCCCCTCCCCGCTCCCGAACGCTCCATGACCTCGTCCGTGACCTCCCCGAGGCAGAGCTGCGAGGCAGCGCGGACGTGCTCGTCTCGAGCGTCTGCTACCGCTCGGACGACGCCCGGCCCGGTGCACTCTTCTTCTGCGTGCCGGGGAGCACGTCCGACGGTCATGCCTTCGCTGACGAAGCGGTCGCGCGCGGGTCCGCAGGGATCGTCGTCGACCGCTGGCTCGAGCTCGACGTGTCCCAGGTGAGGGTGCCGGACGTGCGCGGCGCGATGGGTCCGATCTCGGCGGCGTTCTACGGGCGTCCGGCGGATGGGATGACCGTCGTGGGTGTGACCGGCACGAACGGGAAGACCACGACGACCTATCTGCTCGAGGCGATCCTCCGGGCTGACGGCCGGACCCCGGGCGTGATCGGCACCACGGGCGTGCGGATCGACGGCCGGCCCGAGCCCTTCCCGAGGACGACGCCCGAGGCGCCGGACCTGCAGCGGCTGGTGGCCACGATGGCCGACGAGGGCGTGAGCGCGATCGCGATGGAGGTCTCCTCGCACGGACTGCATCAGCACCGCGTCGACGGCATCCGGTACTCGGTCGCGGTGTTCACCAACCTCACCCAGGATCATCTCGACTACCACCCGTCGATGCGCGAGTACTTCCTCGCCAAGTCGCGGCTGTTCACGCCGGCGATGAGCGATCGCGCCGTCGTGAACCTCGACGATGGGTGGGGCCGGGATCTAGCCGGTTCGGGTCTGCCGACGATCACGTACGGGCTCGCGCCCGGGTCGGACGTGCGAGCCACGGACGTGGAGTCGACGGCCCAGGGGATCAGCTTCCTCGCCGACGGTGCCCCGATCCGCTCGGCGCTGCGCGGGTCGTTCAACGTCGAGAACGCCCTGGCCGCGTTCGCCACCGCGCGATGGCTCGGGATCGAGGACATCACCGCAGCCGAAGCGATCTCGTCGGTCCGGGGCGTCCCCGGACGCATGGAGTCGGTCGAGGTGGGGCAGGGGTTCCTCGTGTTGGTCGACTACGCCCATACGCCGGACAGCGTGGAGAACGTGTTGCGCGCGGCCCGGTCGCTCACCGGGGGCCGGTTGATCGTGGTCCTCGGGGCGGGCGGCGATCGGGACCGTGTCAAGCGACCACTCATGGGTCGCGCGGCCACGGCGACCGCCGACCTCGCGGTCATCACGAGCGACAACCCTCGCAGTGAGGACCCGCTCGAGATCATCGCCGAGATCATCCCCGGCGCCGAACGCGGAGCCGACGAGGGAGGTGGCCGTTTCGTCGTCGAGTCGGATCGGCGCGCTGCGATCCGGCTCGCGATGGAGGAGGCCTCACCCGGCGACGTCGTCGTGATCGCCGGCAAGGGACACGAGGCCTACCAAGAGCTCGCGGGTCGCACGATCCCCTTCGACGACCGTACGGTGGCCGAGGACGAGCTGCGATCGATCGGGAAGGCCACCCGGCCGCTGGGGGCGGCGCGGTGATCGAACGCCGACTCTCCGAGATCGCGTCGGCCGTCCACGGCACGCTCCGGGGACCGGACGCCGTCGCGTCCTCGGTGGAGACGGACTCGCGCGTCGTCGGGTCGGGAGGCCTGTTC
>DASUMC010000013.1:0-15459 GCA_036277855.1 Actinomycetota bacterium | reverse complement strand
ACGCTGCGGGTGGGCCACCGGCCCACCCGCAGCGGTGCCTGGAGGGATGGGCTAGGCTCGCGCGATGGCCACCGCCTCCGACCAGCAGGTCCGCGGCGCGGAGCTCGGACTGCTCGAGCGCCTCCCCTGGCGGCGGATCGTCCTCGTCGTGCTCTCGATCGTGATCCTGGCCGTGGTCGCGATCGGCGCGTACAAGACGCTGACCCTGCCCGCCGACGAGCGCTACTCCACGACGACCTGGAAGGACTTCATCATCCTGGGCCTGGCCCAGGGGGCCATCATCGGGCTGATCGCGCTCGGCTACACGCTCGTCTACGGGATCCTTCGGATGATCAACTTCGCGCACGGCGAGGTCTTCATGTTCGGTGCCTTCGGGGCCTTCTTCTTCTCCGACGCCTGGGAGCAGAGCGGCTTCCTCGACAGCAACCCCGTCCTGTCGATCGGGCTCCTGCTGGTCATCGCGATGCTGGTCTCGATGAGCGTGGCGGTCCTGCTCGAGCGCATCGCCTACCGCCCGCTCCGCAACGCCCCCCGGCTCGTCCCGCTGATCACGGCGATCGGTGCGTCGCTGTTCCTGTCGAACACGGCGCGCGGGTTCTTCGGGGCGCAGAGCCGCGGGTTCGGGGTGCCCGAAGCGCTGGACGGCACCTGGACGATCCTCGGCATCGAGGTCGATCGGATCCAGGTCGTCGTGCTGGTCACCGTGATCGTGGCCGTCACGGCCCTGTCGGTGTTCGTCTCGAAGACGACGACCGGGAAGTCGATGCGAGCGGTGGCGGCGGACAGCGAGATCGCGAGCCTGATGGGGATCCGGGTCGACCGCGTGATCGTGACCACGTTCGCGATCGGGGGCCTGCTGGCCGGCATCGCCGCGGTGTTGTTCTCGATCACGTTCGAGTCGGTGAGCTTCACGATGGGCTTTCGGCCCGGGATCGCGGCGTTCACGGCGGCGGTCCTGGGAGGGATCGGGAGCATCTCCGGCGCCGCGTTGGGCGGCGTCCTGCTGGGGCTCCTGCAGTCGGTCGGCCCGGCGCTCATCCTCACCGGGTACGGCATCCCGTCCTCGTTCCAGCTGAAGGACGCGTTCACGTTCCTCGTCTTGGTCCTGGTCCTGATCTTCCGCCCTGGCGGGCTGCTCGGATCGAGCGAGGCGGAGAAGGTGTGATGGGCGGGGTACCGACGCGCTCGATCGTCCGCGCCGGTCTGTTCGGCGGCGCCGGCGCGATCTACGTCGCGCTCGTCGGCCTCTACACGAAGTTCGCCGACCTCGAGCTCGTGGGGGAGCAGGTCACACTCGGCCGAGTGCTGATCGTCGCACCCGCGTTCGTCGCCGCGTACGCCGTGACCCGCCCGAGGGTCGTGGCGGGCGAGCGCCACTCGGTCGACCTGCGTGGCGGCCTCGCGGTCGGCGCGCTGTCCGGGCTCGTCGGGGCGGGGCTGTTCGCGGCGGCGCTCTGGTTCGCCGACTGGTTCGGCGTCGATCGGATCCGAGAGGTCTTCGTGGCGATCACGGAGCCGCTCGTCGACTTCCTCACGTTCGACAAGGGCGTGCCGGCCGGCCTGCCGCTCCTCATCGTCCTGTGCGCGGCGGGCGGCGTCGTGGGCGGCTTCGTCCGCACGGCGCCCGCCGCGATCCGACGGCCCGCCTCGGCGGGGGTCCTCGCGGTCATCCTGCTCGGCCTGCTGCAACGGATCATCCCGATCGTGTTCGTCCAGCTCGGGTTCGAGGCCGATTGGCTCTACGAACGCGGCGCCGGGCTCACCTGGTTCGGGGGCCTGATCGTGTTCGTGGTGGCGGCCGCCGCGAACGCGCTGTGGAATCAGGACGGTGGTCGCACTCGCGAGCGCGTGCGTCGGAACGTGGGGCAAGCGCCGGCGGCCAAGGTGGGTCTGTTCGTCGCGATCCTGGCGATCCTGACGATCCTGCCGCTGCTGTTGGGCACCGCCATCTCCGAGGTGCTCGGGTCCGTGATGATCTACGTGCTGCTCGGGCTCGGGCTGAACATCGTCGTCGGCTACGCGGGGCTGCTCGACCTCGGGTACGTCGCCTTCTTCGCATTCGGCGCCTACACGACCGGCCTGCTCACGGGCGCCTTCCTCAACACCACGACCGGCGCGGCCACGCCGGCCCTGTCGGCGGACCTGAACTTCTACGTCGCGGTATGGATCGTGGCGTTGCTCGCCGCGGGGGTCGGCCTGTTGATCGGCGCCCCGGTGCTTCGACTACGCGGCGACTACCTCGCGATCGTGACGCTGGGGCTCGGCGAGATCGTGAGCGTCATCACGGCGTCCAAGTGGGCACAGCCGTTGATCGGCGGGCCGCAAGGGATGCGGGGTGTCACCAAGGCCGAGGTCCTCGGCCTGAACTTCCAGGACAACCCGCAGCACTTCTACTACCTCGCGCTCGCCTTCGTCTTACTCGCCGCGTTCGTCTCGTGGCGACTGTCGACGTCACGGATCGGGCGAGCCTGGAACGCGATGCGGGAGGACGAACAGGTCGCCGACGCGATGGGGATCAGCACGACGAAGTTCAAGCTGCTGGCGTTCGCGCTCGGCGGCGCGATCGGATCGCTGGGCGGCGCGCTCTTCGCGGTCAGCATCGGGTCGCTCACTCCGGCGAGCTTCGAGATCACCGTGTCGATCACGGCCCTCGCCGTCGTGATCCTGGGCGGCCTCGGGAGCATCCCCGGCGTCCTGGTCGGGGCGCTCGTGCTGATCGGCCTTCCAGGGCTCCTGCGTGAGTTCGAGGAGTATCGGGCCCTGATCTACGGGGGTGCCCTGGTCGCGATCATGATCCTGCGGCCGCAGGGGTTGATCCCGAACGTCCGGCGCAGCCGCGAGCTCGAGGACGAGGAGGTCACCCAGGACGCCTGGGCGACGGCCGCGGGCGCCAGGTCCGAGGCCGTGGCGGCCGTGCTGCCCGGCGGTGGCCTCGGCGTGGAGCAGGAGGATCTGGAATGAGCGCGCCAGAGCACCTGCTCGAGCTGACGGACGTCGCCAAGCATTTCGGGGGCCTGTACGCCCTCTCGGGGCTGTCCTTCCAGGTCGACCCCGGCGAGATCGTCTCGGTCATCGGCCCCAACGGCGCCGGCAAGAGCACGATGTTCAACGTCGTCACCGGCCTGTATGGGCCGGACGACGGCGGCATCCGCTTCCGAGGTGCCGACATCGTCGGGCTCGCGCCGAACCAGGTGACCAAGCTCGGCATCGCTCGCACGTTCCAGACCGTCCACCTGTTCCCGAACATGACGATCCTGGAGAACGCGATGGTGGGCCAGCACTGCCGCACCAGGTCCGGCGTGTTCGGCTCGGTGCTCGGCCTGCCCGGCACACGGCGCGAGGAGCAGCGGATCCGCGAACGGGCACGCGAGAGCCTCGGGTTCTTCGGCTCGCGGCTGGTCGGCTACCGGGAGGAACAGCCGGCCTCTGCCCTCTCGTACGCGAACCGCCGACGGCTCGAGATGGCGAGGGCGCTGGCGACGGATCCGGCGCTCGTGATGCTGGACGAGCCGACGGCGGGGATGAACCCGCGTGAGACGCTCGAGCTCCGCGACCACATCGTCCGGATGCGCGACGAGCTGGGGCTCACGGTCCTGGTGATCGAGCACGACATGCGGGTGGTCAAGGGCGTCTCCGACCGGGTCGTCGCCCTGGACTACGGGCGCAAGATCGCTGAGGGCTCCTACGAGGAGGTCGCGAACGATCCCCAGGTGATCGAGGCCTACCTCGGGACCAAGGCGGTCGGATGAGCGACGAGGCGCCGACCACCGCGCCGCCGGCCGTCGATCCGGCCGAGACCGGCGTCGACGTCCAACCGGTCGACACCGCCGCGCTCCCGACCCACGACGAACCCACTCCGGAGCAGGACGGCGAGCGGCGTCCCGTCCTGGAGCTCCGCGACGTGAGCACCCACTACGGGCTGGTCGCGGTGCTCCGCAACGTCAACGTCGAGATCTTCCCCGGGGAGATGGTGTGCTTGCTGGGCGGGAACGCCAGCGGCAAGACCACGACCCTCAAGACGATCCTCGGGTACGTCAAGCCGACCGAGGGCGACGTGGTGCTCGACGGCGAGGTCGTGACCGGGCTGCCGACGTCGGAGGTCGTCTCCAAGGGGATCTCGATGGTCCCGGAGAACCGCCGGCTCTTCGCGAACATGACGGTCTCGGAGAACCTGGATCTTGGCGCGTTCCAGCGCAGGGACAAGGCGAAGATCGCGGAGGATCGGGACAAGGTGCTCGAGACGTTCCCGCGGATCCGCGAGCGCCTCAAGCAGAAGGCCGGGACGCTGTCCGGCGGCGAGCAACAGATGGTCGCGATGGGCCGGGCGCTGATGGCCGATCCGAAGGTCCTGCTGATGGACGAGCCCTCGATGGGGCTCGCGCCGATCCTGGTCGAGCAGGTCTTCGAGATCATCAAGCAGATCCGCGCGCTCGGCCGCACCGTCTTCGTAGTGGAGCAGAACGCGAACATGGCCCTGTCGATCGCCGATCGCGGCTATGTGATCCAGACCGGCCAGGTGGTGCTCGCGGACACGGCGAAGAACCTGCTGGACAACCCGCTCATGCGAGAGGCGTACCTCGGAGAGCTCTGAGTGATCGCTCCCCGGGGACGCGACCGGGTCCTCGCGCTCGACGGGGGCTCGCCATGAACCGGACCGCCGACGTCGTCGTGGTGGGGGGAGGCGTCGTCGGCGCGAGCGCCGCGTACCACCTGGCCGCCGCGGGCGCCGGACGGGTCGTGGTGCTTGAGCGAGCCGATCAACTCGCCGCGGGGTCGACCGGGGCGTGCGCCGGGGGGTTCCGCTTCCAGTTCTCGAGCGCGATCAACGTTCGCCTGTCCCAGGTGAGCGTGCCGATGATCACCGGGTTCACGCGGGAGCACGGGCTGCCGCTCGACGTCGTGCAGCACGGCTATCTGTTCCTGGTCCGCGGCGAGGAGCTGTGGCGCGACTTCCTGACCGCCAACCGGCTGCACGCGTCGCTGGGCGTCGAGGCCGAGGTCCTGACGCCCGAGGAGGCGGTCGAGCTTGCGCCGGGGATCGCGATCGATGGTCTGGTCGGCGCCACGTACGGCCCGGAGGACGGGATCGCGGACCCCTCGGGCCTCACCCACGGGTACGCGACCCTCGCGCGGCGTGCGGGCGCCGAGATCGAGCTCGGCGTCGGGGTCGAGCGCGTCCGGGCGGAAGGCGGCCGGGTGCGGGGCGTGGACACGGACGCGGGTCGCGTCGACGCCGCCGCGGTGGTGAACGCGGCCGGGCCGTGGGCGGGCGTCCTGGCCGCGACCGCAGGCATCGATCTCCCGCTCGAGCCGATCCCGCGCCACGTCCTGGTCACGGGGCCCTTCCGGGGGGCGCCCGAACGCCGAACCCTGGTGATCGACGCGACGACGACGTTCTACTTCCATCGCGAGGGCGCCGGCGTGCTGATGGGGATGGGAAGCGGGTCCGAACGACCGTCGTTCGAGACCACGGCGGACGAGTCGTTCGTCGCCGACGAGCTCCTGCCCACCGCGGTCCGGATCTTCCCTCCGCTGGCGGATGCATCGGTGGAGAACTCCTGGGTCGGCTTGTACGAGATGACACCCGACCGCCATCCGATCATCGGCGAGGCGCCGGGGGTCGCCGGGTTCTACCTGGCGAACGGCTTCAGCGGCCACGGCTTCCAGCACGCCCCCGTGGTCGGCAAGCTGCTCGCGGAGCTGATCGTCGGGGGGGCGGCCACGACCGTCGACATCGCGAGCTTGGGCCTCGACCGGTTCCAACGGGGCGACCTGGTCCGCGAGGGCCACGTCGTCTAAGTGCCGGGAGAGGGATTCGAACCCTCAAGGGCCGGAGCCCACGAGTGTTTGAGACTCGCGCGGTTACCAGATTTCGCCATCCCGGCGCGCCCGCAAGTCTAGGCGCTCAGGTCTTCGTGCCGAGCAAGGAATCCCGTGGCCCCCGAGATCTTGGGAGTCGTTCATGCCATCAGAGACGAGCGCGCTCGGCTGACTCGTATCGTGAGTGACCATCGCCCCGTGCGGTGACCACGACCGTATATCGAGGTAGAGACGGCAGATCCGGGAGGAGACCCACTGCAGCCTGCTCGCTGGTCGACCGCCCTCGCGATCGCGATGCTGCTCACCGCGTGTGAATCGGCGGCACCGGCTTCCCCGGCGGGACCGGGGTCGCCGACGCCCGTTGTCAAAGTCGCGTTCGTCCGCGACCTGTCGATGACCGATGCGGAGGAGCACGCGCTCCCCGCGTCGCAGGCCATCCGCCTGGCGTTCGAGACCGCGACGCTCCAGGACCCGAGCTCCGTGCCGGTCGAGCTCGAGGAGTTCGACCTGACGCAGGACGCGACCGACCTCGAGTCTATCGACGCCGATCCGAGCTACGTGGGCGTGATCGTGGCCCCGGGGGTCAACGGCGACGACGCCGAGCTGGACACCGATCTGCCCGTCGTCAGCCTCTCGGGTCTGGGCGCAGGCGACGGGCGCCGGGCGTGGGTCCGGATGGTGGCGCCCCTCGCCACGACCGTCGACGCGTTGGTCGGGAGGCTCCGTCGGTCGAGCGCTTGCGTCCTCGCCGAGGATCCCCCGCCCGATCCGCTCTACGGGCTGGTGTCCGAGGCCCTGCCCGGTGCCACGGCATGGACCGTCGATCCCGCGGCCGCGGGGGCGGTGGCCGGCGAGGCGAGATGCGACGTCGTGATCTGGGCCGGGGGGCCAAACGCGGGTGGGGAGGCGGCTCGTTCCCTCCAGGGGCTCGACGTCGTCTTCATCGGCGGTGACCGGCTCCTCGATCCCGACTTCCTGTCGACCGCCGGACCCGCGGCGGAGGGAGCGGTCGCGCTCTGCGCCTGCGCGAACGTGTCCACGTCCACCGAGCTCGCCGCACGCAGATTCATCCAGGACTACCAGTCCGAGCACGGCGTCGCGCCCGGGGCGTTCGCCGTCGAGGGCTGGGACGCCGCCCACCTGATCCTGCGGGCTGCGGGCGATCGGGGGATCACACGCGCCCAGGTGGCTCGCTCGCTGGGCGGCCTCAGGACGGCCGACGGTCTTGAAGGGACGCGCCGGTTCGCTGCCAACGGCGAGCCGCTCGAACCCAGGGCTCTGCTCCGCCTGTATCGGGTCGAGGGCGGGCGATGGGTCCGGGCCGGTTGGGACGAGATCTGACGGGGGCCGGTGCGTGGCGAGAAGTTGAGCGGGAGACCCGATCCGGGGGAGGATAGGTGCTTCGCACCTTCGAGCACGACCAGAACACGAGGAGGGGGACGCGGTGAAGCGGACGAGAGTCTGGCTGGCAGCGCTGATCGCGGTGTTCGCGCTGATCGTGGCTGCCTGCGCGAGCAACGAGGACGAGGGCCCGACCGCCGCCACAGGCACGACGGCGGCGACGGGTGCGTCGGGCGCGACCGGGGAAACCGGCTTCCCGGCGTTCACGACGCTCGAGGAGGGCGTCCTCCAGGTCGGGAACTGCCTGGACTACCCGCCGTTCGAATCGGTCAAGAACGGCGACGAGGTGGGCTTCGACATCGATCTGGTCGAGGAGACCGCCTCGCGCCTGGGGCTCACGGTGGACTGGATCAAGGCGGACTTCGACACGATCTTCACGGCGGTCGCGGGGGACCAGTTCGACATGGTGGCGGCGGCCTCGACCATCACGGACGAGCGCGAGCAGGTCGTGGACTTCTCCGTGCCGTATTTCAACTCGCTGCAGTCGTTCACGGTGAACACCCAAGAGACGCCCGACCTGACCAGCACGGATCAGCTCGCTGAGGGCGACGTCGTTGCGGCGCAGAAGGGCACGACCGGCAAGATCTGGGCTCAGGAGAACCTGGTGCCGCAGGGCGTCGAGATCAAGACGTTCCAGTCGGCGACGGACATGTTCCGCGACCTGGAGGCGGGCAACGTCGCCGGCGTGATCAACGACAAGCCGGCGTCGGTGGGGATCATCGTGGACCTGCCGTCCCTGGCGGTGGTGCAGGACATCGACACCGACGAGCACTATGGCTTCGCGTTCTCTCCGTCGAACCCCGAGCTTCGGGAGGCCATGAACGCGGCGTTCGCGCAGGTCGTGGCGGACGGCACGTACGCGGAGATCTACGGCAAGTACTTCCCGCCGGACTCGCTCCCGCCGGAGTTCGAGCCGACGGCCTGATCCGGTCGTAAGGCCAGGAAGGGGTCCGCGCTCGAGAGCGCGGACCCCTTCTTCTACGGAGGTGTGAGATGGCGATCACGGAGTCTCCGACCATCCGATCCGACGTCGCCCCGGACGTCCGGGGGCCGACGGCACCGCTGCCGGCGGTGATCCTCACCCTGGGGATCGCCTCGCTGGTGATCATCGCGGCCGGGATCGTGTTCTCGCAGGTCAACTACGCGCTCTCGGACCGCGTGCTGACCCGGAACTGCATCGAGGAGGAGATCTCCCCCGAGGACAACGGCGCGATCGGTGTGTGCAACATCGTGGAGGCCCTGCAGGACCCGGCCACATCGGGTGCGCTCTACCTGGGGATCGGTCTGGGCGCCGCCGCACTGGTGCTCGGGGCGGGAACGTATCGGCGGATGGACTCGAAGCGCCGTAGGGATGACGCCATCACCGGGGCCGTGCTCGGGTCACAGGGGATCCTGTTGGCGGCCTTCGTCCTGTGGTTCCGGTCCGCGAGCCCGGGGCTGTTCGCGAAGCACTTCCTCAACTTCGCCGACCTCGAGGGCTACTGGGGTTCGTTCGTTCGTGCGGCCACCAAGACGTTGACGCTCGCCTTCGCCGGGGAGTTGGGCGGCATCGTGATCGGGCTGGTCCTTGGCGTCCTCGCCCTCTCGTCGCGGCGCGTCGTTCGCGCGCCCGCGAGGATCTACATCAACTTCTTCCGAGGAACACCGCTGATCTGGCAACTGATCACCGGGTACTTCATGCTGCTGTTCGGATTCGGGATCCGGCTCTCGACGTTCGTCGTGGCCATCCTCATCTTCGCGTTGAACACCGGCGCGTATGCGGCCGAGGTGTTCCGGGCGGGGATCCAGTCGATCGAGCGCGGCCAGATGGAGGCCGCTCGTTCGATGGGCATGAGCTACCTTCAGGCCATGCGGTACGCGATCGTGCCCCAGGCGGTGCGACGGGTGATCCCTCCGCTCATGAACGAGTTCGTGATCTTGATCAAGGACACCGCGCTCGTGTCGGTGCTCGGTCTGACGCTCGCCGACTCGGACATCTTCAGCCTGGCTCGCGAGGGACAGTCGGCGACGTTCAACTCGACGTTCTTCACCGTGGCGGCGATCGCGTACCTGGCGGTCACGCTCCCCCTGATCGGGCTGGTGAACGCCGCGGAGCGGCGCCTCCGCAGCGGTCTGGTCGGCATCGCGGGGGCCGGCGGCTGATGGAGTCCGCCCAGGCGACCGGGATCAACGCTCCGGGGCGGGCCGGAGAGCCGCTGATCCGCCTCGAAGGCATCCATAAGTGGTTCGGGAACCTGCACGTCATCAAGGGCGTGGACCTGACCTTGCAGCAGCGGGACGTGGTGGTGGTCATCGGGCCCTCGGGCGGGGGCAAGTCCACCTTGTTGCGCTGCGTGAGCCTGCTCGAGGAGCCCACGCTCGGCCGGGTGTGGTTCGAGGATCGGGACATCACGGACATCCGTGCCGACCTGAACGAGGTGCGGACGCACATCGGCATGGTGTTCCAGGCCTACAACCTCTTCCCGCACATGACGGCCCTGCGCAACGTCACGCTGGCGCTGGAGAGGGTCCTGAAGCTTTCATCGGATGAGGCCCACGATCGCGCGATGGATCAGCTCGCCAGGGTGGGGATGGGCCACAAGGCCGCCGCCTTCCCCGGCCAGCTCTCGGGGGGCCAGCAGCAACGCGTCGCGATCGCTCGGGCCCTCGCGATGCGGCCGAAGGTCATGCTGTTCGACGAGGTCACCTCGGCGCTCGACCCCGAGCTGGTGGGGGAGGTCCTCGAGGTGATGATCCGTCTCGCCGGCGAAGGGATGACGATGATGGTGGTCACCCACGAGATGGGCTTCGCGCGTGAGGTGGGTACGCGGATGCTCTTCCTCGACGACGGGAGGGTCGGCGAGGAGGGTGAACCCAAGGACATGTTCCGCAACCCGAAGAGCGACCGCCTGCGGCAGTTCCTCGACAAGGTGCTCTAGAGGGTCATCGCGTTGCACTGGTCCCTGGCTCGTGTCGTCGTGTTCGCCGTCGCGGTCGTCGCCCTGGTCGTCGCGTCGGCGTTCCTGGACGAGGAGGAACGTCCCTACGTCGTGACGGCGATCGACTACCACTTCCACGACGCCCATCCCACGCTGCCGATCGGTCCGGGGCGCGACCTGATCGTCCGGAACCAGGGCAGGAACGTGCACAACGTGACGATCCCGGCGCTCGGGATCTCGCGGGACGTGCGCCCCGGTGGGCAGGTGGTGATCGGCTCGATCGCGGACCGGCTCCCCCCCGGCCGCTACGAGCTCCTCTGCCAGATCCACCTGGCCGCGTTCGGGATGAAGGGCGTGATCGTCATCGCATCGGAGTGAGTTGGAGGTGTTCGATCCCAGAGTTGCGCCGTCGAACTCCCGCGACAAAAGGATCGACGGGCCGAGGAACCTTTGGATCCGCTCACGCCTTCCCCATACGCGAGCGTTGTCTACTCGGTTCCTCGACCCGTCAAAAGGTGGCCCCAAGCGACCCGGACTCCCGGGAACCGGTGCCTCCTCCGCTCGGTGGAACGCTCTCGGGGACTCGCGCCCCCTCGTCCGATCCAACTCGACGGAAGCGGTTTCCGTCTCCCGATCCCAGCGGCCGCTCGGGACCGGAGCGAAATGTAGCGACGAGCCTCGGGCCTGTCAACGCGATGAGAGCGGTTGGGCTGCAAGGAGATCCGAACGATGTTGCAGGTAGCGGCGCGCGCGTTCACGACGAAGAAAGAGTGACAAACGACGTCGCCGTCTGCGATGCACGTCTCGGAGACGTCGTCGAAGCTTCGCCGTCGCGCCACGACCAGCGGGTATCCGCTCAGAGACCGACGTCGACGAACGAGATCCGCACGCGCCATGTCTGTCGTCGAGCCGCGCTAGGATGCCGCGCGTGACCCCTCGCGCCGCCGATCCGCCGAGGCGGCTGTTCCTCCTCGACGGCCATAGCCTGTCGTACCGCGCGTTCTTCGCGCTCCCACCCTCGCTGGCGACGACGTCCGGCCAGGTGACGAACGCGGTCTACGGCTTCACGTCGATGCTGATCAAGCTCCTGGCGGAGGAGCGTCCGGACCTGATCGCCGTGGCGTTCGACGTGGGCAAGCCCACCGCGCGGATCGAGAAGTACGCCGAGTACAAGGCGGGCCGGCCCGAGACGCCCGACGAGTTCCGCCAGCAGCTCGGGCTGATCGTCGAGGTGCTGGAGACCCTGCGGATCCCGGTGATCGGCATCGAGGGCCACGAGGCGGACGACGCGATCGCGACGCTGGCCCTGCGGGCGCTCGAACAAGGCATCGAGGTGGTCATCGTGACCGCGGACCGGGACTTCTTCCAGCTCGTGCGGCCCGGGTTGACCGTGATGTTCAACGTCAAGGGCATCTCCGACATCCGGGTCTACGACGTGGACGCGGTCACCGAGCGGTTCGGTCTGCCGCCGGAGAAGTACCTCGACTACGTCGCGCTCAAGGGCGACGCCTCCGACAACATCCCGGGGGTCCCGGGCGTGGGGGAGAAGACCGCGTCCAAGCTGGTGCAGGACTTCGGCTCGGTCGAGGAGTTGCTGACCCGGACCGAGGAACTCAAGGGGAAGCTGAAGGAGTCGATCTCGGCGGCCGGGGAGCAGCTCGCCCTCAACAAGGAGCTTGCGGAGCTCAACACCGGCGTCGACGTGGACCTCGAGCCGGAGGACGCGGTCATGGGGGAGTGGGACCTGGAGGCCGTGCGGCGGCTGTTCACCTCCCTGGAGTTCCGAACGCTGTTCGAGCGGCTGGAGGAGGTGGGCCGGAGCGCGAAGCCCGCCGTCGAGGTGGCCGAGCTCGACCTTCGCAAGGTCGACGTGACCGACGCGGTCGCCCTTGTCGCGGCGGAAGGGCCGAAGGCGATCCGACTCGATCTTCAGGACCGCGAGGTGCGAGGCGTCGCCGTCTCGGTGGGCGGCGGGCAGGCCGCCTTTGCGGACGTGCGGGACCTCGAGGCGTTCGCGGCGGCCCTCGGCGAGGACGAGGTGCCGAAGTGGATCCACGACGCCAAGGATCTCGAGACGGCGGTCGTGGCCGAGGGCCGGTCGCTGGAGGGCGTCCGAACGGACACGATGCTGGCGGCGTATCTGCTCGACCCGGCCGCCCCGAGCTTCGAACTCCAACCGTTGAGCGAGCAGTACCTCGGGACCGACGTGCTCGGCGCGGTCGCCGAGGAGGCCGAGGGCCAGCTGTTCGGCGAGGCGTGGCGGCGGACCGCGGCCGAGGCCGCGGCGGTGGCGCTGCTCGCTCCCGTGCTGGACGAACGCATCGACAAGGCCGGGCTCCGTCGGCTGCTCGACGAGGTCGAGCTCCCGCTGTCCTCGGTCCTGGCGCGGATGCAGGCGAACGGCGTCGCCCTGGACGTCGCCTACCTCGAGGAGATGGCCGAGGGAGTGCGGGACACGATGGCGACGCTGCAGGTTCGGATCTACGACCTCGCCGGGGAGGAGTTCAACCTGAACTCGCCTCCCCAGCTCCGCGCGATCCTGTACGACAAGCTCCAACTCTCACCGGGCAAGAAAACGCCCAAGGGGCAGCTCTCCACCGACGCGAGCGTCCTCGAGAAGCTCCGCGACGTCCACCCGATCGTCGACGCGATCCTGTCCTGGCGCGAGCTCGACAAGCTGAACTCGACGTACCTCGACGCCCTGCCCAAACAGGTCGATCCGCGGGACGGGCGCGTCCACACGACCTTCAACCAGACGGGCGCGGCGACCGGGCGCTTGTCCTCGACCAACCCGAACCTGCAGAACATCCCGGTCCGCGGTGAGCTTGGTCGCCAGATCCGTCGCGCGTTCGTCCCGGGTTCGAAGGGCGACGTGTTGCTGGTCGCCGACTACTCGCAGATCGAGCTTCGGGTCCTGGCACACCTTGCCGACGACCAGGGGCTGAAGGGGGCCTTCGAGTCTGGGGCGGACATCCACACGGCGACGTCGGCCCGGGTGTTCGGGCTGCCCGAGGACCAGGTCGACCCGGCCACACGCAGCCGCGCCAAGATGATCAACTACGGGCTCGCCTACGGGATGAACGCGTTCGGCTTGGCGTCGCGGCTCGAGATCACGCCGGACGAGGCTCAGGAGTTCATCGACTCCTACTTCGCGGCCTTCCCGCAGATCCGCGACTTCCTGGACCGCCAGGTCGCGCGCGCGGCGGCCGAGGGGTTCACCGAGACGCTGCTCGGGCGCCGTAGGTATATCCCCGAGCTGCAGGCGGCCAACCCCCGGGTCCGTGATATGGGCCGACGGATGGCGCTGAACGCGCCGATCCAGGGCAGCGCGGCCGACGTCTTCAAGCTCGGCATGATCGGGGTGGACGCGGCGCTCCGGAGCTCCGACCTGGAGTGCCGCATGCTCCTCACGGTGCACGACGAGCTTGTGTTCGAGGTCTCCGAGCGGCGCGTGGAGAAGGCGGCCGACCTCGTCAAGCACGCGATGGAGGCCGCGTACGAGCTGGACGTGCCGCTGCGGGCCGACATCGGCTGGGGCGCGAACTGGGCCGAGGCCGTCCCCGCCGGGCACTGATCCGGGCACGGCGTTGACGCCGTTTCCGCAGGCCAACTACCATCCCTGAGCCGCGAGGCGCACCAGCACCCCGGCGAATCCCAAGGGTCGGTCGGTGCGCGCTTCGTGCGCGGGAGGAGTTGGTTCAGATCGAGACGGCGAGTGAGATACGGGACTTCACCCCCGACGAGCTCCGTGAAGCCATCGAGGCCTCGCTTCGGGACTTCAAGGAGGGCGACATCCTCGAGGGGACGGTCGTGAAGATCGACCGCGACGAGGTCCTGCTGGACATCGGCTACAAGTCCGAGGGGGTCATCCCCACCAAGGAACTGTCGATCCGCCACGACGTCGACCCCGGCCAGGTCGTCAAGGTCGGCGACGAGGTCGAGGCCCTCGTGCTCCAGAAGGAGGACAAGGAGGGCCGCCTGATCCTCTCGAAGAAGCGCGCGCAGTACGAGCGCGCCTGGGGCCGGATCGAGGAGGTCATGCAGTCGGGTGGCACGATCAAGGGCCCGGTGATCGAGGTCGTCAAGGGCGGCCTCATCCTGGACATCGGGCTCCGTGGGTTCCTGCCCGCCTCGCTCGTCGACCTCCGCAGGGTCCGGGACCTGCATCCGTTCGTGGGGACCGAGCTCGAGGCCAAGATCATCGAGCTCGACCGCAACCGCAACAACGTAGTGCTGTCGCGCCGCGCCTTCCTGGAGGAGTCGCAGAGCGAGGGCCGCAAGAAGTTCCTCGAGTCGCTGCAGAAGGGCGAGCGCCGCAAGGGCACGGTGTCCTCGATCGTGAATTTCGGTGCGTTCGTCGATCTCGGCGGCGTCGACGGGCTCGTGCACGTGTCCGAGCTCTCGTGGAAGCACGTCGACCACCCCAGCGAGGTCGTCCAGGTCGGCCAGGAGGTCGAGGTCGAGGTGCTCGACGTCGATCTCGAGCGCGAGCGCGTGTCGCTCTCGCTCAAGGCGACACAGGAGGACCCGTGGAAGGAGTTCGAGCGGAAGTACTCCGCCGGCGAGATCATCGACGGCCAGGTCACCAAGCTCGTGCCGTTCGGCGCGTTCGTCCGCGTGGCCGCCGGGATCGAGGGTCTCGTGCACATCTCCGAGATCTCCGAGCAGCACATCGAGACCCCCGAGAGCGTCCTTTCGGTCGGCGACGAGGTGCGAGTCAAGGTGATCGAGGTGGACGTGCCACGCCGGCGCATCAGCCTTTCGATGCGTCAGGTCGGGGGCGCGATGCCTCGGCCCGCCAGCGAGATCGAGGAGGAGGCCGCCGAGGCGCCCGCAACAGCAACAGCGGGAACGGCCGCCGGTTCGCCCTCTTCGGCGCAGCTCGCTTCCCCCACCTCCGGGGTCGCCGAGACCGAGAACGCCACCGACGTTGGCGCCGGGTCGGGCGCCCCCGAGCCCGTCCCCGCCGAGGTCGCCGCATCCGCCGGGACGGCGGTCGCGGCGCAAGCGGAGGGTCCGATCGGCGACCCGTCGACGCCCGAAGCCGCACCGAGCACGGACGCTGCCGTCGACGAAGAGCCGACGGAGCCTGCCGCTGGAGCCGCGGCCGAGCCTGCCACGGAGGAGGCCGGGGAGGGTGAGGGGGCGAGCGAGGAGGACATCTCGCTCGAGGCCATCCTGGAGGACCTGAAGCGGCGCGAAGGGCGCTCGGGCTAGGTCGGTGCTGCTGGTCGGGCTGACCGGCGGGATCGGGTCGGGCAAGTCGACCGTCGCCCGCCTGCTGGAGAAGCGGGGCGCGGTCGTCTTCGACGCGGACCTG
>DASUMC010000012.1:0-7769 GCA_036277855.1 Actinomycetota bacterium | reverse complement strand
GCACGAGATCGACCTGCGCTACACGGACGCCCTCACGATGGCCGACAACGTGATGACGTATCGCCTGACCGTGAAGGAGGTCGCGCAGGAGTTCGGCATCTACGCCACGTTCATGCCCAAGCCGGTGCAGGGCGTGAACGGCAGCGGGATGCACACGCACCAGTCTCTGTTCACCGGCGACCGCAACGCGTTCTTCGGCGAGGGCGACCCGTACCACCTTTCGCCGCTCGGCAAGCAGTACATCGCCGGCATCCTGACCGCCGCCCGCGAGATCACGCTCGTCACGAACCAGTGGGTGAACTCGTACAAGCGCCTGGTCCCCGGCTACGAGGCGCCGGTCTACGTGTGCTGGGCGCGTCGCAACCGTTCGGCGCTCGTCCGTGTCCCGCAGTACAAGCCCGGCAACGAGCAGGCGACGAGGATCGAGTACCGCTCGCCCGACCCGGCGTGCAACCCGTACCTCGCGTTCGCTTCGATGCTGGGGGCCGGGCTGGCCGGCATCGAGGAAGAGCTCGAGCTGCCGCCGGAGGCGTCGAACAACATCTACGAGATGAGCGAGGACGAGCGGCTCGCCGCGGGGATCCGCTCGCTCCCGGCGGACCTGCACGAGGCGATCGAGCTCGCGAACGGTTCGAAGATCCTGCGCGAGGCGCTCGGAGACCACGTGGTCGAGTTCCTGATCCGGAACAAGCGGGAGGAATGGGACGCCTACAAGTCGTACGTGACCCCGTACGAACTCGAGCGCTACCTGCCGGTCCTGTAGCTCGGCCTGTTAAGCCATCCTCACTCTCGAACCCCTTCCAGCCACCCACGATGAGCTGCGTCTGTAGGCCGAAAGGCCTACCTCTGCGCATTGACGATATCGGCCATCTGGCCTACCCTCCCTTGACCCCGATTCAAGGGAGAGCGTCTTGACGTCTCCTCTGTTCGAGGTTCCCGCGCCAGCGGGCGCAGGCTCAAGCGGGTCGCGTGACCTGCCAGGAAGAAGGAGCACGACATGTCGGTACTGAGACCATTGCTTTCGAGAAGAGGGAGGCTGGTCTTCGTCGCCACCGCCTTGCTCTTGGTAGGGGCCCTCGTCGCCGCACCGGGCGTGAGCGGCGCAAAGAACGCGGTGAAGCAGTTCATCGCCTCGATCGACCCAACCGGCGCAACCGGAGGGGTCGCCGGCTCGTGGACGGAGACCATCACGAACTGTGGCGGGCCCACGCTTCCGCCAAGATGCACACTTTCGAGCACCATCGGCCTCGGTGCGATCCGGGTCGCCGTTCCGATCGACTTCCGCCCCGTCAGCTTGACCTCGGTCAGCTCTCCGAACTGGACCGTGACCTATGACTCGGCCACGGGGAACATCAACGCCACCGCGAACAGCGGCTCCGTGAAGCTTCAGCCCGGGCAGTCGCTTTCCTTCACATTCAGCGCGACGCCCGAGGCGTGTGCCACAGGAACGAAGACGTTCACGACCGCGGCTTGGGGGTCCACCGTCGTGTCGGGCACGGATCCGTTCGCGATCCAGGGCGATCAGCCCACCGTCACGGTGGCCGCCAATGGATCGTGCCTGACAAGCGGAGAGTCGGTGACCGATCCAACCACCGGGCAGACCGAAACGATCAGCGGCGACTTCGAGGGGCACGTCAGCGTGACCTTCGGCGGCCCGGGGCCGGATTGTAGTAGCGAGGCTGGCTTCGGGGACCTCGGGGCGCAGTGGGAGGTGTACCACCTTCCGAGCCCGGTCACCATCACGCCTGCCGCGG
Source organism: Actinomycetota bacterium (assembly GCA_036277855.1). Taxonomy (GTDB): domain Bacteria; phylum Actinomycetota; class UBA4738; order UBA4738; family HRBIN12; genus DASSJM01. The sequence continues at coordinate 6,015 of DASUMC010000012.1, read as the reverse complement.
ACTTCCAGCCGGGTATTGAAGACAAGATCTCCACCTCGGAATTCCCCCTGACGACGCCCCCCGGGGGGGACTCGTCGTGGTACCTGATCTGCTTCGCCGTGCCGCAGGCCGGCCACACCGCGTTCGAGACGAGGGGAGGCGGAACGGCGATCCCTCAGACGATCGGCGGCGTCCCTCACTTCGTGGGGATCCTCGCGAGCTGCGCCGACGCTCCCACGCCGTGCGTGTCGGAGCAGTTCCTCACGACCGGGCCCGACGCGCCACCGTGGAGCCCGGGCGACAACATGGTCCACATCGCCATCCGGATGGATCCGGGGGACCCGCACAAGAGGTAGTGACGGAAAGAGGGGTCGCCTCTGGGGCCCTCATCCCCTCGGGGATGGGGGCTCCAGGGCCTCTCCGATTGGGATGACCGGAGCTGCGACCACGCCGAGGCGCTCGAAGATGGCGCGGTAGCGCGCCTCGAGTTCGGGCGCGTCCGGCCTCTCTTCCATCGCGGCGATCCGGGCCAGCCCATGGAGCGCCAGCGCCTCCTCGTACTCCGCCTCGCGGTCCCGGGCCCCGGCAACGCTCTCCTGCAGAGCCACGCGAGCCTCGGAGAGCCGCCCGAGCTGCGCGAGGGCGCACCCCCGTACCCTTTGGAGCTGGGGCGTCGCCGGACCGCCGAGCGTCTCGGATCGAACCAGCGCCTCGGTGGCGAGCTCCAGCGCCTGCGCCGAGCGACCCTGCATCGCCAGGCACTCGGCGATCCGGACGTCGCTCTCGAGCTCCTCGGGCTGGTCACCGATCTCGTGATTCACGACCCGACCCTGCTCGAGCAGCTCAAGCGCTTCCACGTACCTCCCCGACCGGCAAGCGACCCGGCCGACGATGTTCAGCCCGAAGGCGATCGCGGACTTCAGCCCGGCCCCCCGCAAGATTCGGAGGGCCTCCCTGCCCATCTGGTCCGCCTCCTCCAGCTGCCCCCGATCGGAGAGGATCTCCGCGACGTTGGCGGAGATGGTCGCTGCCCAAGGCAGATCGCCCGCCCGCTCCCACTGATCCCGCGCCTTCTCGTAGAACGCGAGCGCGTCGTCCCAACGACCCTGGTAGTACGCGAAGGCTCCTAGGTCGTTGTTGATCGTGCCCGACTCCATGAGGTCGCCCAACTCCTCGTAGATCGCGAGCGCCAGCGGGTAGTGCGTGACGTCCTCGTACCGCCCGAGCTCGACGTTGCTCAGGTCGAGGGTTCGATAGGCGCTGGCGAGGGCCTCCCGCTCGCCCGAGGCCTCGGCCTCCTCGATCGCGAGCCGGGCCCATCGGATCGCCTCGGCACGCCGCCCCTGCCGACGCCGGATGTGCGCGTACCAGGCCGATAGCCGAGCGCGCTTCTTGTTCGCCTCAACCTCATCGAGTCTCTCGAGGAGGCGTCTCCCGTGGCTGGTCCAGCGCAGGGATTGCGTGTACCCACCGGCCCTGGAGGTCACCACTGCCTCCTTCAGGAGCAGCTGCGCCACCAGCAGGGGCTCGTCCCGCATGGATCGCCGGGCCGCGCGATACGCGGCGAGCGCTCCCGGGTAGTCCCCGAGCCGCTCCCGGACGTCGCCCAGCGCCTCGTACAGGGACGAGAGGTCGCGCTCGGTGACCTCCGACAGGCGACGTCCGGCATCGATCGCCCTCCGGAAGAACCGAGACGCCTCGAGGTTCGCGTACGCGGACTCGGCGCGTCGCGCCGCGATCACCGAGTATCGCCACGCCAGACGATCGTCTCCGGCCAGGAAGAAGTGGAGCGAGAGCACCTCCGCCTGCTCGGGCGTGGAGGCCAGGATCGCGTTGCCCACGCGTGCATGGAGCTGCTTCCTCCGCCGGTACGGAAGTCCCTCGTAGGCAACGTCCCGCATCAAGGCATGCTGGAACCGAAACCGACCGGCTCCCTGGTCCTCCAGGAAGGAAGCCAGGCGTCGCCACACGCCGCCGTCCACATCATCCCGCTCGTCGAAGAGCGCCCCGGCCAGATTGGCGTCGAAGGCCATACCGAGGACGGACACGTACCGGAGGATCCTCCGGTCTCGGCTGGGGAGGCGGTCGATCTCGGCGGTGATCATCCCTTCGATGGAGTCCGGCAGGCCCTCGACGGTCCCCGCGCTCTTGGCCGCGTGCAACAGCTCCTGCAGGAACAACGGGTTGCCGCCCGAACGGCTGCTCATCTCGGCGACCTCGTGCCGAGGGAGCGGGGCATCCTCGGTGGCGACGTCGATCAGGTTCTCGAGCGCGTCCTCGGCCAGCGGGGTGAGTCTCAGGGAGGTGCAGCGAGGCGCCTCCGGCAGGACGAACCCGGTCTCCTCGTCGCGGCGGCTCACGCAGACCAGCCACGGCAGCTCCGAGATCCGACCGGCGATCGCCCGGAGCAGGCCCGCCGACCCCTCGTCCATCCAGTGCACGTCCTCGGTCACCACGATCGTCGGGTCGGTCACCGAGCGCGCCAGGTAGTCGGTCGTCACCTCCTCGAGCTTGGCCTTGCGGAACTCCTCCCCCAGGTCCTGGACCTCGGGGGTCATCGGGACCTCGGCGTCGGCGACGATCGCGAGCAGCGGCAGCCAGGGGAGCAGCTCGGGCGCCCGATGGGCCACGTCCTCCCGGAGGCGACGCGCGAGCCCGGACACGTCCTGGCCGGCCCCCAGCAGCAGCCGCAGGAGGCGCCGGATCGGCAGGTAGGCGACCGAGGACTCGTAGGGCTCGCACCCCGACACCAGGTTGGGGAGGTCGGGCGCCTCGGCCCGGAACTCACTCAGCAGCCTCGTCTTGCCCATCCCCGCGTTCCCGACCAGCTCGATCACCGAGCCGTGGCCGCCCCGGAGCTCCAGGAGCGCACGGCGGATGGCGTCCATCTCCGCGTCGCGACCGACCAGGGGGAACTCGCGCGAGATGGTCTCCGGCTTGCTCCCGGTGGAGTGGCCAACCATGAACGCGTGCACCGGTTGCTTCTTGCCTTTCACCATGAACGGCTCGAGCGCCACGGTGTTGAACGCGACGGACGAGGCGTCGAGGACCGAACCGGTCGCGAGGATCTGTCCCGGCACCGCCATCGACATCACCCGGGCGGCCAGGTTCACGGCGTCGCCCATCACGGTGTACGTGCGCCGGTACCCGGGCCCGATGTCGCCGGCGAAGACGGGCCCCTTGTTCACACCGATCCGGACGGGCACCGTCGTCTCCGCGTCGATGATCGAGCGAAGCGTCAGCAGCATCCGGCCCTCGTCGTCCCCGAGGGCGTTCGGCGCGCCCGCAACCAGGATGACCTTCCCGCCGTCGTGATCGATGTCCGTCCCCAGGAACGTGACCCCGTTCTCTTCCGCGGCGTGCTGCACGCAGGTGATGAGCTCGTGCAGGCCGGCGGCCGTGACGTCCACGCCCCGCTGCTCGATCAGGCCGTCCACGCCGTCGAAGTGCACGAACGCGACGGTCGCGGTGCGGTGCTCGGGTTCCGCCGCGCCCGAGAGCAGATGCTCACGGAGCGTCACGGGGACCCCCTGCGCCACGTCGATGGAGGTGATCAGGACCTCCGCGTCGTCGCGTCCGAACGACAGGGTCGGCGGCCCGCTGCGGAGCAGGATGCCCTCGCCCTTCGGTTGTCCGAGCGCTCTGGCCGGCAGTGCCGCGGCCGTGTCACGGCTGACGAGGATCTCGCCCGCGGTCGCCGTGGACTCCATCTCGACGGTTCGGCTCGCCGCCGGACCCGTGACGATGAGCTCTCGATGCGACTCGCCCACGAGGAAGAAATGGAAGGAACCGGTGTTCACCCCCACGGACATCCGCAGGAGCACCTTGCCGGCGGTCGTGTCGAGGCGACCGACGCTGCGCAGCGTCGCCCGCATCCCGTGGGCGGACGTGGCGGCCCTCTGGGCGTGCCCGGAGCCCGAGAACCAGAGCAGGAGCGCGTCGCCCCCGAACTTCAGGAGGCTGCCGTCCTCCCCGTAGGCGACCCCGAGCAGCTTCGCGAACACGGCCCCCAGGACCTCGGTGACCTCCTCCGCACCCACCTTCCCGTGGCGGGCCAGGCGCTCGGACATCTTCGTGAACCCGGAGATGTCCACGAAGACCATCGAGCCGTCGAGCGTTCGGAACGACCGATGCGGTTGTTCGGCGAGCCAGCGGATGAGGAGCCGGGGAGCGTACGGCCTCAGGGTCTCCGAACTCTGCTCAAGCACCTGCGACACCAACGTTCCCTCCTGGGGGCGGGCGACGAGTGTACGCCGATGCTCGGTCCCGAGCTCGGGCGGGCGTGCTCGAGTGTGGCCCGCTTGCTCGCCGAGCCGCCTGCAGCCTAAGGTGCTCCGGATGCCCGAACGCGACGACGACCTCAGCCCGACCCTCGCCGAGACCGCCCGCCGGCGCGCGGACCTGCGCGACGCGCTGGTGGAGGTGGAGCAGGCGAGCTCGCGACCCGCCGTGGGGCGCGAGCCGGAGTGGACCAAGGAGGTCCTGCTCCGGCTCGAGGGCCTCGCGCACGCCATCGACGAGCACATCCAGATCACGGAGCAGACCGAGGGCCTGTACGACGAGATCTCGGCCAAGGCCCCGCACCTGGCGACGAAGATCGACGCGCTCCGCGAGGAACACCCCGTCCTGCGCGAGCGGACGACGGCCCTGATCACCCGGCTCCAGACCACGCCCATCGGACCCGCGTGGCCGCTGCACGACGCGAGGGACGACCTCCAACGGCTGCTCGGTCAGATCGTGCGTCATCGTCAGCTCGGATCGGATCTGGTCTGGGAGGCCTACAACCTCGACATCGGCGGGATCGAGTAGCCCCGCTCCGTCTAGGCTGACGCTCGTGAGGATCGCGCTCGGACAGGTCGACACCACCGTGGGTGATCTACCCGGGAACGTCGATCTCCTGACCGCCTGGGCGTCCCGGGCGACGGAGGCCGACGCCGACGTCGTCGTCTTCCCCGAGCTCGCGATCACCGGCTATCCGCCCGAGGACCTCGTGCTGCGCCCGTCGTTCGTCGACGACAACCTGACGGCCCTGGACGCGCTCGCGGCCAACACGGCGGGCGGAGCCTCGATCGTGGTCGGGTTCGTCGACCGGAGCGAGCGAGGCATCCACAACTCGGCGTCGGTCATCGGCAACGGCCAGGTGATCGCGCGGTACCACAAGATCAAGCTCCCGAACTACGGCGTGTTCGACGAGGCACGGACGTTCACGCCGGGCGACGCCGCATGCCCGATCCGGCTCGCCGACTCGGAGCTCGGGCTGTCGGTCTGCGAGGACGCGTGGACGCCGGGTCCACCATTCGACGAGTACGCGCGGCGGAAGACGCCGGTCATCCTCAACATCAACGGGTCGCCGTTCCACCGCGGCAAGGCCGACGAGCGCGTCGAGATCTGCAGGGAGCGTGCGCTCGAGACCGGCGCGTGGATCGTCTACGTGAACGCGGTCGGCGGCCAGGACGAGCTCGTGTTCGACGGCGGGAGCGTGGTCGTTCGACCGGACGGATCGCTCGCACACCACGCCGCGATGTTCGAGGAGGACCTCCTGGTCGTCGACATCGACGGCGAGACCTCGAGCGCGAGGGAACGCCCGCCGTGGCCCGAGGATCCCGAGCAGGTGTACCTCGGCCTGGTCCTCGGGCTGCGGGACTACGTCCGCAAGAACGGCTTCGAGGAGGTCGTGCTCGGCTTGTCGGGCGGGATCGACTCGACGTTCGTGGCCGTCCTCGCGAAGGACGCGCTCGGCGCGGGGTCCGTCCGTGCGCTCGCGATGCCCTCCCCCTTCTCCTCGCCCGAGAGCCTCGAGGACGCGAGGCAGGTCGCCGCCGGGCTCGGGATCCGTCTCGACGTGCTCGAGATCGGGGACGTGTTCGCGGCCCACCTGGAGGCCCTTCGCGGAACGTTCGGGGGCGGAAAGACCGGGGTCGCCGAGGAGAACCTGCAGGCGCGGATCCGCGGCAACCTGCTGATGGCCATCTCGAACCGCTTCGGCTCCATGGTCCTGGCCACCGGCAACAAGAGCGAGTACGCGGTCGGCTACGC
>DASUMC010000011.1:0-14466 GCA_036277855.1 Actinomycetota bacterium | reverse complement strand
CCGGTTCCCCGCCTTCGTTCGGTCGAGGCCTAGACTCGACGCGTGGAACGACGCATCTTCGGGCTCGAGAACGAGTACGGCGTCACCTGCACGTTCCGCGGGCAGCGGCGCCTCTCGCCCGACGAGGTGGCGCGGTACCTGTTCCGACGGGTCGTGCACTGGGGACGCTCCTCGAACGTGTTCCTCGAGAACGGCGCCCGTCTCTACCTGGACGTGGGCTCGCACCCCGAGTACGCGACGCCCGAGTGCGACCAGATCACGGACCTGGTGGCGCACGACAAGGCGGGGGAGCGGATCCTGGAGGCGCTCCTCGCCGCGGCCGAGGTCCGGCTGCACGAGGAGGGCATCAGCGGACAGGTCTACCTGTTCAAGAACAACACCGACTCGGCCGGCAACTCGTACGGATGCCACGAGAACTACCTGGTGGCCCGGCAGGGCGAGTTCGCGCGCATGGCGGACCTGCTGATCCCGTTCTTCGTGACGCGGCAGATCTGGTGCGGCGCCGGCAAGGTCCTGCACGGTCCGCGCGGCGCCGTCTTCTGCATCGCCCAGCGCGCCGAGCACATCTGGGAGGGCGTCTCGTCGGCGACCACTCGCTCGAGACCGATCATCAACACGCGCGACGAGCCGCACGCGGACGCCGAGCGGTTCCGCCGGCTGCACGTGATCGTCGGGGACTCGAACATGTCGGAGTTCAGCTCCTGGATGAAGGTGGGCGTCACCGACCTGGTCCTTCGGATGCTCGAGGCGAACACGGTGATGCGCGACCTCTCGCTCGAGAACCCGATCCGTGCGATCCGCGAGATCAGCCACGACGTGACCTGTCGCAAGAAGGTCCGGCTGGCCAACGGGCGGGAGCTCTCGGCGATCGAGGTGCAGGAGGAGTACTACGAGCGCACCGAACGCTTCCTGGAGCGACGCGGTCCCGATCCGCAGTCCAAGCAGCTGCTGCAGGAGTGGCGCGAGGCGCTCGACGCGCTGATCCTGCAAGAGCCGGCCCGGTTGGTGCGCAAGGTCGATTGGGTCGCCAAGCAGAGCCTGATCGAGAACTATCGCGAACGCCACCAGCTGCCGCTCTCCCACCCGCGCGTCGCACTCCTGGACCTGGCGTACCATGACGTCAACCGCACACGCGGCCTGTACTACGTGCTGGAGCGCGCGGGCAAGATGGACCGCGCCGTCGCGGAGAAGGAGATCCAGAGGGCCATGCGAGAGCCCCCGCAGACCACACGGGCCAAGCTCCGGGGGGACTTCATCCGTCACGCGAAGCAGAAGCGTCGCGACTACACGGTGGACTGGGTCCACCTCAAGTTGAACGACCAGGCTCAGCGAACGGTGCTCTGCAAGGACCCGTTCCGCAGCGTGGACGAGCGCGTCGAGCAGCTGATCTCCCACATGTGACGTGGACGGTGCTCGCCGAGCTCACCGCGTTCGCCGGCGCACGCCCACACCACGCGAGAGGGCTCAGCCGGCGCCCCGGCGCCAGCGGCGCGATCCCGCCGCCATCCTTCCCGCGAGGATGCCCGCGGCACCCGCCGCGAGGAAGAACGCCGGATCCTCCGACGCCGTGCGGCCCATCGATTCGATCTCGACCCCCGCGCGTTCGAGCTCGTCGAGCGCCGGTCGCCCGTCCACCTCGACCAGCTGGTGGCGCTCCTCGAGGTGTCGCTCCCGCAGCGAGTTCCACACGAGGTCACGCTCGCGCCCCTCGAGGACCGGGACGGCGACGTCGGCCGCCACCCGGCACACGCGGTCCAGGATCGTGAGCGAGTGGTGCGAGACCCCTCGGTGACGTTCGCGGGCGTCGGCGAACGAGACCCGGAGCGCCGCCACGGGGCGCCCGCCGAGCGCCTCCGCCGCGTTCAGGGCGTGGCCGCTCGCGAGCGCGCTCACGCCCCACGTCGTGTCGGTGCCGAGGTTCCCTGGCCCGTCGGCCACGATCACGACGTCCGCGCCGACCAGCTCGGTGGCGGCGAGCACACCGGTCCAGATCGTCACGGCCTCGAGCTCACCCCCGAAGGCCTGGCCGCTCGTCACGAACCCGTCCAGCAGCCCGGCGACGCGCAGGCGGGGAACGAGGTTCGAGAGTCGACCCGGAAGCGCGGCTCCATCGGACATCACGTAGGCGATCCGTTCGGCGCCGGCCGCCCGCGCCCCGGCGGCGATCGGACCGATCATCGAATGCAGCGGCGCGCACACGACCGGCCCGCCGTCCAGGCCCGCGGAGCGCTCGAGCGCCCCGCGATCGGTCTCCTCGACGCTCTCCACCGCCACCTGCAACGGCGTGTACCGAGCCTTCATCACCCGTCCCGGATGGGCGAGATCGGTCGGGGCCTGGTCGCTGACGGCCACGACGATGTGGAAACCGCCGGTCCCGAGACCGAGCGCGACCCCGGTCGTGTTCACCAGGACGCGATCGCCGACCTCCACACGCCCGACGAGCTGTGTGAAGGCCAACGCCAGCCCGGGTTCGGCCACCGGCGGTCTGTCGGCCGGATCCTCCTCCACGACCACGTCGAGCTCGAGCACACCCGGACGCTCGCTCCGGATGCGCCGGACGGTGGCGTGACGCAGGCGCACGCTCCCTCGCGTCGGGGGGCCTGGCGACATGGCGGAAAGTATGATGCCGCGGCCATGCACCCGCTCGAACGCCTGGTGAACCTCGTCGCGTTGCTGCTCGAGTCCCGGACGCCGCTCACGTTCGAACAGATCCGCAGCAAGCTGGCGGAGGGGTACGGACATCAGGACGCGTCGTCCGCCAAGCGCATGTTCGAGCGCGACAAGGACGTCCTCCGCGACATCGGGGTGCCGATCGACGTGGTCTCGACCGACGCGTGGGACGTCGAGCACGGATACACGATCGACAAGGATCGCTACTACCTGCCCGAGATCGCCTTCACACCCGAGGAGCTGTCGGCGCTGTTCGTCGCCGTGCGTTCGGCGGGCGACGTCTCGGCGGAGGAGGCCGTCCTCAAGCTGCTCTCGGGCGCCGACCGCGGGATCCTGGACGGGCTGGGGGCCCCGGCGCTCGCCGGCGAGGCCGACCCGAACCTGACCCGCGCGGCCGAGGCGGTCGCGGAGGGGCGTCGCGTGCGCTTCGCGTACCGGACCTCACGAGGCGAGCGCTCGGACCGCACCGTGGATGCGTTCGGGCTGGCGGTCCGCGGGGGACACTGGTACCTCGTCGGCCTGGATCTGGACCGGGCGGAGATCCGTTCGTTCCGCCTGTCACGGATCTCGGACGACCTCGACATCGCGGGGGAGGGGACCGAGCCTCCCGACGGGTTCCGCGCGATCGACCACGTCCGGGCCGGGCCGTGGGGTCCGGGCGATGCCGAGACGACCGCGACCGTCGCGTTCTCGCCCGACGTCGCGTGGTGGGCGACGAAGGGGATCGCGGGCGCGGACACGATCCGAACCAGGAAGGACGGTTGGGTCGAGGTGCGCCTTGCCTGGCCGCCGGGGGAGGGACTGATCTCGTGGATCCTGTCGTTCGGACCCGACGCCGAGCTGGTCGAGCCCCCCGAACTGCGATCGGAGATCCTCGATCGGCTGGAGGAGATCCTTGCCTCCTGAGGGAGGTCGGCGCTCGGGCGCGACCCGCAGGGCCCCAGAGAAGGCGTCCGAACGGCTGCGACGGCTGCTCACGGTGGTCCCGTACCTGGTTCGCAACCAGGGGACGAGGGTCGCCGAGGCCGCGGATCTTTTCGGCATGTCCGAACCCGAACTGCTCGCCGATCTGGACCTGCTCTTCGTCTCGGGGCTACCACCCTACGGGCCGGGAGACCTGATCGACGTCGATATCCAGGACGGACGCATCTGGATCGGGATGGCCGACTACTTCGCTCGGCCGCTCCGGCTCACGCGGAGCGAGGCGCTCGCGATCTACCTCCGTGGGACCGCGCTGGGGGGAGCTCCGGGCCTGGAGGAGGCGCCGGCCCTGTCCTCGGCACTCGGGAAGCTGGCGGACGCACTGGGTCCCGAGGCGCTCGGGGGCCTGCCCGAGCGGGTGGACTCGGCGGGAGACGGACGCACGCCCGACACGCTCGGCGAGCTGCGCCGCGCGGCCTCGGCGCGGGAGCGCCTGCGGATCGAGTACTACGCGGCCTCGGGGGCCGAGACCACCGAGCGCGAGATCGACCCCGAGGAGGTCTTCTTCGCGATCGGGAACTGGTACGTGGCCGCGTGGGACCACCGCTCGAACTCCGAGCGCCTGTTCCGTGCCGACCGGATCCACGTCGCGGCGGCCACCGGGGAGCGGTTCGAGCCGCGGGGGCTCCGGGGCGCCGGCCGACCCCTGTACACGCCCGCCGAGGACGACGTTCGCGTGACCATCCGCCTGCGGCCCGAGGTCCAATGGGTGGCCGAGTACTACGAGACCTCCCGCGAGGTGGAGCTCGGGGACGGACGTCTCGAGGTCGAGCTCCCCGCCGGTCGGCTCGAATGGCTCGAGCGCCTCTTGCTCCGTCTGTGGCCGGACGTCGAGGTGGTCGATCCTCCCGGTTTGCACCGTCGCGTCCGCGAGCTCGCCGGCCGGACCCGCGAACGGTACGGATAGGGTGGTCCCCTTCCTCGGCCCGGGGGCTCAAGCGCCGAGCATCGCCGTCCGATATTGCGGGTGTTATGACGACCATCCGGACGACATGCCCCCGATGCGGAGAGGTTGACATGGGCCCCGAGTCGATCCTGCTGCAAGTCATGCGGGGTGGGCGCGAGGGCACCTATCGATTCGACTGCCCGACCTGCATGGAGCCCGTCGAGAAGCGCGCGGATCGCAAGATCGTTGCGCTGCTCGTCTCGGCCGGCGTCGACGTCTCCGGGCGATCCCCCGGCGGGACCGCGGAGATGTTCGAGCCGGACGTCGAGCTCCCCGAGGACCCACGAGGGCCGTTGCCCCCGGGACCCGCGTTCTCGATCGACGACGTGATCGACTTCCACTTCAAGCTCGAGAACGAGCACTACATCGAGCAGTTCCTCACCGCGCAGTAACACCGCTCGGCCGTTCACTCCGCTAGCATCGATGCCTCATGACCACGACCGCGCTCGTCTGGCTCGTCGTCGGGCTCCTGTCGCTCGTCGCCGTCCTCGCCGTGCTGATCTCGCTGATCCGGCACGTGTTCGTGCTCGGCCGCGCGGCGGGCCGATTCCAGGACGAGGTCGGGCCGCTCACGCGGGAGATCGGCGAGCTGGCGGACGGCGCCTCCGGCCGGTCCCGGCGGCTGCCAGGGGGAGCGAGGTCGGGACCCTGAACCGGGGCGGCAGTACGATGTTGCCCACGATGGCCTCCCGGGTCGTCCGTCTGGAGCACACGACGAGATGCTGAACATCGGTCCACAGGAGCTCTTGATCATCCTCATCATCGCCCTGATCGTGGTTGGGCCCCAGCGCCTGCCCGGCCTCGGACGCTCGATCGGGCGGAGCCTGCGCGAGCTCCGCAATGCGCAGGACGAGGTCAAGAGGACGATCCGAGGCAACCTGGACGACGGGGCCCCGAACGGCAGCTCGGCGAGGGCGCCCGCCGGGGCGGCGGGACCCTCCGAAGGACCGGCATCGGGTCCGGGGATGACCCCGGGCACGGGCGTGGGCGACACGGTCCCGCCGGTGGTCGCCGACGCCGCCCCGACGGCCTCGCAGCCGCTCCCGGCGGACGAGGTCCGGGAGATCTCCCGGTCGCTGGGGCGGAGCCTGTCGGAGCTCCGCCGGGCGAAGGAGGAGGTCCAGCGCTCGTTCCGGGTCGACCTCAGAGGGCCCTCGGGCCGGAAGCCGACCCGGGCCGCACCCGGCAGGCCGACCCCGAAGCCGGCGCCGGAACCCTCCGGGCCGGGCACCGGGGGCCAAGCCCCACCGACCACGGAGGGGTCCTCGGACGCCGAGTCGGGCGCGCCCGATCGCGCCACCGACTGAGCTCGAGCCGCCGATGAAGCTGATCCCCGAACGACTGCGTCGGCGGCGTTCCGACCCGGATCAGGACGGCACGATGAGCCTGGTCGATCATCTGTCGGAACTCCGGTACCGGCTCATCGTCTCGGTCGTGGCGATCGGGGTCGGGGCCATCGTCGGTTGGTTCCTCTTCGATCCGGTCCTGGACCTCCTGCTCGACCCGTACTGCGACTACCTGAAGACCGTCCCGCCACAGTCGCGGGTCACGCAGGAGTGCGCGCTGTTCTTCTCGGGAGCCCTCGAGCCGCTGATCATCAAGCTGAAGCTCGTGGGCTTCCTCGGGCTGTTCATCGCGCTGCCGGTGGTGTTGTACGAGCTGTGGGCGTTCATCGTTCCGGGGCTGACGCGGCGCGAACGACGCATGGCGATCCCGTTCGTCGTGTGTTCGATGGCGCTGTTCATCCTCGGAGCCCTCATCGCGTACTGGACGCTCCCGAAGGCACTCGGTTTCCTCCTGGGCTTCGCCGGAACGCAGCTCTCGTCGTTGCTCACGGCGGACAAGTTCCTCTCGTTCGTCATGCTCGTCGCCCTCTCGTTCGGCCTTGCGTTCGAGTTGCCCATCGTGCTCTCGTTCCTCCTTGCCGTGGGGGTGGTTTCCACGAGACAGCTCCGCGACTGGCGGCGGGGCGCGATCCTGGGCATCGCGCTCTTCGCGGCGATCATCACGCCGAGCTCGGACCCGTACACGATGCTCGCGATGACGATCCCGATGGTGCTGTTCTACGAAGGCGCTATCATCGTGGGCCGTCTCATGAAGCGCTAGGTGGCTACCCCATGGCGATCAAGGGCAAGACCAAAGGACGGAGCGCGAAGGCCGTCACCCGCGGGCCCAAGCCCGTCTATCAGCCCGTCAAGAGGTCCCTGTTCGCCAAGCGCGAGTTCTGGCTGGTGATCCTCAGCATCCTGGGTGTCGCGGTGGTCGTCGGCCTCGTCGCCGGCTTCATCGCGGAGCGCAACTCGAGTGCACAGGACGAGCTCGAGCGGCGGATGAGAGCCACCATGAGCTCGTTCCAGGGACAGATCGACCCCATCCTCTCGACGATCGGCCAGGCGCAGCCTCCGGCCGGGTACCAGGTGTTCACGGACCTCTCGACGGCCGTCGACAACCTCGTGGCGGAGGACCCGAACGCGCCGGCCGACCCGAAGACGCTCTCGCAGACGGCCACCGACGCCGCGACCTCCGCCAAGACTGCCCTCGAGGCCCTGCGGTCGATCGACGAGACGGAGCTGGTCCGTGGCAAGGGGTTCTCCGAGGACTTCGTCCTGTACGTGATCAACGCGAAGGGCAATCTCGTCCGGGCGATGACCCTGTACGGCGAGTCCGCGAAGCTGCTCGAGCTCGCGGCCGACGCCCCGGGCGACGAACGCGCCGAGCTCGCGGCTCGCACCAAGGCCATCCTGAACGCCGCGACCGAGATCTTCGACCATGGCTACTCGGAGTACGTCGAGGCACAGACCACGGCGGGCGTCTTCGCGCCGCCGCCGCCGGGGCTCCCGGCGCCAACCGGCGCTTCATGACCGACGGCCTCCTCCTGCTCCACGCCTGGCCCGTCGACGCCAGGATGTGGGAGCCGCAACTCGCCGCAATCCCCGACGGCCTGGCCGTGGCGGCGCCCCACCTTCCGGGGTTCGGGGGCTCGGAGCCGGCCGGCGAGGTGATGTCGATGGGCTCGGCGGCCGAACGAGCGCTCGGGGCCATGGCGGAGCGAGGCATCGACCGGGCGGTCGTGTGCGGCCTCTCGATGGGCGGGTATGTGGCGTTCGAGCTGTGGCGGCGGGCCCGCCAACGCGTGATCGGATTCGTGCTGGCCAACACCCGCGGGGTGGCCGATCCTCCCGAGGCCGCCGCCGCCCGGCGCGCGTTGGCCGAACGCCTGCGTTCTGAGGGCAACGTCCTCGCCCACGAGCCGCCGGCGCTGCTGTCGGATCGCGCACCGGAGGATCTGCGGGCGCGGGTCCGCGGCTGGATCGGGGAGCAGCCGCCGGAGGCGATCGCGGCGGCGTCGCTCGGCATGGCCGAACGCCCGGACTCGACCCCGGTCCTCGCGACGATCGACGTGCCGACTCTCGTGCTGACCTCGACCGAGGATCGCCTGATCGCCCCCGAGATCTCGGCCGAGATGGCAGGCCTGATCCCACAGGGACGCCTCGAGACGATCGAGGGGGCCGGGCATCTGTCCAACCTCGAGGCGCCCGATGCGTTCGACGCCGCGTTGCTCGAGCATCTCGCCGCCTGCGGGCTCCGCTGACCTCGAACGGTCCTCGCCGGCTCCGGGCGGGGCGCCCGTAGACTCGGTCCCGTGATCGATCCCGCGCGCTTCGCAGCCCGCTACCCGTTCGAGCTCGACGCGTTCCAGCTGCGCGCGATCGAGGCGCTCCATGGCGGCGAGTCCGTCCTGGTGGCCGCGCCGACCGGTTCGGGCAAGACGGTGGTGGCCGAGTTCGCGGTGGACCGGGCCCTCGCCGCCGACCGGAAGTGCTTCTACACGACCCCGCTCAAGGCGCTGTCGAACCAGAAGTTCGGTGACCTGGTCGCGCGGTTGGGGGCGGCGAAGGTGGGCCTGCTGACGGGCGACAACGCGATCAACGGCGACGCGCCGATCGTCGTCATGACGACGGAGGTGCTGCGCAACATGCTGTACGAGCGCAGCGAGGCGCTCGACGGCCTCGTGACGGTCGTGATGGACGAGGTGCACTACCTCCAGGACCCGTACCGGGGCGGGGTGTGGGAGGAGGTGCTGATCCACCTTCCGCTGTCGATCTCGGTCGTCTGCCTGTCGGCCACGATCTCCAACGCTGAGGAGTTCGGCGAATGGATCGGCACGCTCCGCGGCGTGACGCGCGTGGTGATCGAGGAGAAGCGCCCGGTGCCGCTCGAGCACCACTACCTGGTCGGTCGCGACCTGCATCCGATGCACGTCGAGCAGAACGGCCAGGCCATAGCCAACCCTTACGTCGTCTCGCTCGATCGCCAGGAGGTCCGGTACAAGACGTACTACCGGCGAGGTTCGGGCACGGCGCAGCACCAGCGCATCCCGAGACCGCGCGAGGGCCATCGCCGCGTCTACGTGCCGCGGCGGGAGGAGGTGGTCGAGGTCCTCGCCCAGCAGGGCCTGCTCCCGGCGATCTACTTCGTGTTCAGCCGAGCCGGCTGCGACCGGAGCGTCGAGTGGCTGATGGGTGCCGGGATCCGGCTCACGACGAGCGAGGAGGCGTCCCGGATCCGGACGTTCGCCGAGATGCGCGTCGCCTGGATGGACGAGGAGGACCTCAAGACCCTCGGCTTCTACGACTTCCAGGACGCCCTGGCGGCCGGGATCGCGGCGCACCACGCCGGGATGCTCCCGGTGTTCAAGGAGACCGTGGAGGAGCTGTTCGAGGCCGGGCTCGTGAAGATCGTCTTCGCCACCGAGACGCTGTCGCTCGGGATCAACATGCCGGCGAGGTCGGTGGTGATCGAGGACCTGTGGAAGTTCCAAGGCGAGAGGCACGAGCTGCTCAACCCCGGCGAGTACACGCAGCTGACCGGTCGCGCGGGTCGCCGCGGGATCGACGAGCTCGGGCACGCCGTGGTCGTGGTCCAGCGCAACGTCGCGTTCGAACGCGTGGCGTCGCTCGCGTCCACCCGGACCTACGAGCTCACATCGTCGTTCCGGCCCTCGTACAACATGGCCGTGAACCTCGTCCGCAACTACACGCGCGACGAGGCGCACCATCTGCTGAACTCCTCGTTCGCGCAGTTCCTCGCGGACCGCGGCGTCGTGACGCTGGAACGGGAGCTGGAACGCGACCGATCGCAGCTCGCCGGGTTCCGGGAGCAGATGCGCTGCCACCTCGGCGACTTCGCCGAGTACTGGGCGCTTCGCGAGAAGGCCGCGGCCGTCCGTGACGAGTTCCGCAAGGGCCGCGAACGGGCCCGAACCGAGTCGATCCGCGAGGGCCTCGCGGCCCTCCGCCCGGGCGACGTGATCTTCGTTCCTCGTGCGCGCCGCCGTGGGCTCGCCGTGGTGCTCTCGGCTCGGGAGGGGAGGCCAACGGTCCTCGCGCAGGACCGCACGTTCTTCCGGCTGGGGTTGCGGGACTTCCAGGAGCCACCCACGGCTCTGACCAAGGTCTCGCTGCCGCGATCGGGGAGCGTTCGGAGCGCCCGCTACCGTCGTGACCTCGCGGCGCGGCTCGTCGCGCTGGATGTCCGGCAGCCACGCAAGCACCGGGGTGGGGTCGATGCGCGGGTCGAGCGGGAGGCGGCCAGGTACGAGCGCCTGGCGGAGGCGCACCCGTGTCACGCATGCTCGGACCGGCCTGAGCACGAGCGGTGGGCGAGCAGGGCCTCGCAGGTCGAACAGCAGATCCGCGGGCTCGACCGTCGCATCCGGACCCGAACGGAGACGCTCGCCCGTCAGTTCGAACGGGTGATCGCGGTCCTGGAGGAGCTCGGGTACGTGCGCGCGTTCGCGATCGAGCCCAAGGGCCGCACGCTGGCGCGGATCTACGGCGAGGGCGACATCCTGATGGCCGAGGCGCTCGCCGACGGGCTGCTCGAGGGCCTGGAGCCCTCGGAGGTGGCTGCGGTGGTCTCGACGGTCGTCTACGAGTCACGTGAGCGCACGCCTCGGACAGCCGAGATGCCCACGCCCGCCTCGGCCGAGCGATACACGGCGTTCGGGGGGATCTGGCGCCGGGTCCGCGAGGCCGAGGACCGGCACCAGGTCGAGCTCTGCCGGGAGCTCGAGGACGGGTTCGCGGCCCCGATCCACCGTTGGGCGCAGGGGGAGTCGCTCGAGGACGTGCTGCGCGAGACGGACATGTCGCCGGGGGACTTCGTGCGCACCTGCAAGCAGGTGCTCGACCTGCTCCGTCAGATCGAGGAGGTGGCCCCGGAGGGGGTCGCCGACCTGGTCAGGCGGGCCCGCGAGGCGGTCAACCGCGGGGTCGTCGCCTACACGGGGGTGTGATCCGAACCGCCTCGCACGGGTCGCCCGCCGGTAGGATGCGCGCGATGCCGAGCCCCTACGGCGAGCTGAACGTGATCGTGAACCCGCACGCGGGCCGTCGCCGCGTCGGCGAGGAGGTCCCCGAGCTCGAAAGGACGCTCCGTGCCCGGGGCCTGCCGTACCGACTGCAGCGGACGGAGGGTCCGGGCGACGCGACGCGCTTCGCCACCGAGGCCCTCGAGGCGGGCGGACGGTTCATCGTGGCCGTGGGCGGCGACGGCACGGTGCACGAGGTCGTGAACGGCATGTTCGACGGTGAGGGGAAACCGCTCGTGGCCGACGCGGTCCTCGGGGTGGTCGCGGCCGGGAGCGGGTGCGACTTCGTGCGGACCTTCGGCCTCCCCGGCGACGCGACTCGGGCCTGCCAGCACCTCGTCGGGGACAACACGTACCCGCTCGACGTCGGCAAGGTGACCTACACCACCGCGGAGGGTGGACGAGCCACGCGCTACTTCGTCAACGTCGCCGAGGCCGGTCTCGGCGCGGCGGTCGCCGGGCGCGCCGAACGCATGTCGCCGCGGCTCGGCCAGTCCAAGTACTTCTTCGGCTTCTGGCTCGAGCTGCCCCGGTTCAAGCTCGCGAACGTCCGCGTCCAGGCCGACCGCAAGACCTACGAGGGGCCCGCCTTCCTCGTGGTGGTCGGCAACGGCCAGTACTACGGTGGCGGCATGAAGATCTCGCCCCGTTCGTACCCGGGCGACGCGGTGCTCGACGTCCTCGTGTTCAAGGGTCCGAAGTCGGACTCCTTCACGATGATCCCGAAGATCTACCGGGGCGAGCACATCCCGCACGATCACGTCGAGGAGTTTCGCGTCAAGCGCGAGCTGGTCATCGACGCCGACCGTCCGCTCCCGATCGAGTCCGACGGAGAGGTGCTGGGGACCACGCCGGCCACCGTCGAGATCCTCGCCCAGCCGATCCAGATGAAGCTGTGAGCGAGGCGCGCTACGCGGACCGGCGCGTCCGCGCCCTCGAAGCTGCGGAGGCCGCGGGCCTCGGGGGGATCCTCGTCGCGCCCGGACCGGACCTGGCCTACCTCACCGCCTACGCGCCGCCGCCGCTCGAACGCCTGACGCTGCTCGTGCTGTCGGCGGGGGCCGAACCGACGTTGGTGGTCCCGACGCTCGAACGCCCGCTGGCGGAGTCGGCGGCCGGAGCGCCGGGCCTGACCATGCTCGACTGGCGAGACGGCCGTGACGATCCCCACGCGGTCGTCACGGCCATGCTCGGCGCGGGACGCTACGCGGTGACCGACCGGACGTGGGCGTCGCACCTGCTCTCGCTCCAGCGTGCCGCGCCGGGCCGCCCCTTCGTGGCCGCCTCGGAGGCCCTCCCGCTGCTGCGGGCGGTGAAGGACGCCGACGAGATCCGGCGGCTGCGCGCCGCCGGGAGCGCCGCGGACGCCGCGTTCGCCGAGGTGATCGAGGAGCCGTTCGCCGGCCGCGCCGAGACCGAGATCGCCGACGAGCTCGACCGCCTCCTCCGCGAGCACGGCCATCAGCGAGTCGACTTCACGGTCGTCGGCTCGGGCCCCAACGCTGCCTCGGGTCATCACGAGCCGGGGGAGCGGCGGATCGAACCCGGCGACGCCGTCGTGATGGACTTCGGGGGCGTGCGCGACGAGTACTGCTCGGACCTCACTCGGACCGTCTTCGTGGGCGAACCCTCACAGGAACAGCGCGAGGTCTACGCGATCGTCCTGGCCGCCCAGCAGGCGGCGTTCGAGGCGGTCCGACCGGGGGTCGCGGCGCAGGACGTCGACCGGGCGGCTCGGACGGTGATCACCGACGCGGGCTACGGCGATCGATTCGTCCATCGGACCGGCCACGGGATCGGGCTCGAGGTCCACGAGCCCCCGTACATCGTGGAGGGCGACGAGACGCCGCTCGAGCCCGGCATGACCTTCTCGGACGAGCCCGGGATCTACCTGGCGGGGCGGTTCGGCGTCCGGATCGAGGACCAGGTCGCCGTGACCGACCGGGGCGCCGAACGACTGAACGAGGCCGACCGGAAGCTCACGATCGTCGCCTGACGGAGACGGACCGGGATTGCCCGGGTCGCAGGTTCGGTCATCCTCGGCGTCGTTGACCGCGAATCCCCTCGAGATGGAGGAGTTCGACCTCGACCGGTACCTGCGTGCGTCCAAGCGCGTCGACCTCTCCGGCGTGGCCTGGGACCGCGTCTCGGACCACGCCGTGACCGGGGCCGAGGCGCGGTGCCTCGCGTACATGATGGACATCGAGACCCACACCTCGATCTACCTCCGGGACCTGCTCGCGACGCCGGCGGCCTACGAGCCGGACGTCACGGCGTTCCTGGCGTGCTGGGTCTACGAGGAGCTGTGGCACGGCGAGGCCTTCAGCCGGTTCCTCGGCGAGGCGGGCTGGGAGCTGGCGCCCGATCTCGAACGGGTGACCGCCGATTCCGCGTACCCATCGCGGCTGCCGAGGAACCAGTGGATCCGCCGCCGGCTCGGCGCCAGGGGACGGCTGAGCCACGTCGGCACGATGCTCGGATCCGCGGTGATGGACGACTTCGTTGCGTTGCACATGACCTGGGGTGCCGCCAACGAGCTCTCGACCCTCACGTCCTATCACCGCATGATCGCGAAGACCGGGCACCCCGAGCTCGTCAGTCTCCTGAACGCGATCATCAAGGACGAGCGTCGCCACTTCGCGTTCTACCGGGCCCAGGCGTGCCTTCGCCTCGCGCGGAGCGCGGCCGCCCGTCGGATCACGCGATGGGCGATGGACCACCTGTGGGCGATCGTCGGAACCGGCGTGCGTCCCCAGGCCGAGACCGACTTCGTGGTGGTCGAGCTGTTCGGTGACGGCGATGGGCGTGCCGCGGCGCTCGAAATGGACCGCACGATCGGCGAGCTGCCCGGGATGGGCCGGTGCGAGATCTTCCGCCGAGCCCGGACCCAGGCGCGGGATCGGGCCGACGGGATCCCCGTCCGGGCCCCCGGCATGTGGGTGGCCGTCCCGGCCTAGCCCTCAGCCGGCCGGACCCTCGTCCCCTCCGGCGTGTCCATGACCTCCAGGCCCATCGCCTGGAGGCGATCGCGCAGCTCGTCGCTGCGCGCGAAGTCCTTCGCGGCCCGGGCCTGGTCGCGTTCGGCGATCAGCGCCAGGGTCTCCTCGGGCGGTTCCCAGGCCTCCCGCGCGAGCCGCCCGAGGTCCAGGCCGAGGACCTGATCCCACGCCGTGAACAGGGCGACCTTCTCCCCTTCGGGGACCCGAGCGGTCACGGTCTCGTTCAACACGACGAGCGCGCGCGGCAGATCGAGGTCGTCGCCCACCGCCTCGCGGAACCGCCCGTCGAGGGCCTCGGCGGCCCCGGAGCGGTCCGCCGACGCCGGGCCCCAGTCGGCCACCCTCCGGCGGAGCTCGGTGAGCCGTCGGTTCTGCCCTTCGAGCGCCTCCCGGTCGAAGTTCATCTCGCTCCGGTACCGCGTGCCGAAGCAGAGCAGCCGATAGGCGAGCGGGTCGACGCCCTGCGCGGCCAGGTCCGTGACCCGCAGGATGTTCCC
>DASUMC010000010.1:0-13537 GCA_036277855.1 Actinomycetota bacterium | reverse complement strand
CGTTCGTGATCGACACCGGGGGCGTGGTCCGGTTCACGGGTGGTCTGATCCAGTTCGCCCACCGCAATAAGCACGTCGCGGACTCCCCCACGAACGACCTCCTCCTGCGGGTCGTCGCCTCGCTCGTCGGCAGGGCCCGGCACGACATCGCGTTGGCGGGAGACGGAGGACCCGATCCTCGGCCCGACACCTGAGCACGAACCGACCACGATGCAAGGAGCCCGGGCGGCGAACGCCGCCCGGGCCCCCGAGCCTTACCTGGAGGGATCGTCCCTCGCGATCGACTACACGGCCGGAACCACCTCGCGCAGCGTCCCGGTCCGAACGTCGTAGACGTGCCCGGAGACCGTCGCGTCCGCCGGGATCGGGCCGAGCGAACGGATCTTGTCGACGTCGTCCCGGACGCTCTGATCCAGGTCGCGGAACGTGAGGAAATCCAGTTCGGACACGTCCTCGCCTGATCGTTCGGCGATGATCTCCCCCATCGCTTCGTCGGTGAACATCGCCATCCCGCAGTCCGTGTGGTGGATCACGAGAAACTCACGGGTCCCGAGCAGCCAGCTCGAGATCAGCAGGGATCGGACCGCGTCGTCGCTCGCCCTTCCACCGGCGTTGCGGATCACGTGCGCGTCGCCGATGTCGAGCCCCAGGGCCTTGGCCGGATCGATCCTGGCGTCGATGCAGGTCAGCACCGCGATGTTGCGTGCGGGCGGGATCTCGAGATCACCCTGGTCGAACGACTCGGCGAACTTCTGGTTCGCCTCCACCACCGATGTCAGCTGTCCCATGCGTCATCCCTTCTCGACCGGTGCGCCCACGAGGGAGCCGTACTCGGTCCACGAGCCGTCGTAGTTCTTGACATTCGGGTACCCGAGCAACTCCTGCAGGGCGAACCACGTGTGGCTCGAGCGCTCGCCGATCCGGCAGTACGCGATGATCTCGCGGTCGTCGGTGATGCCCGCGCCCTCGTACAGGGCCCTCAGCTCGTCCGCGCTCTTGAACGTCCCATCCTCGTTCGCCGCCTTGGCCCACGGGATGTTGGCCGCGCCGGCGATGTGCCCCGGCACCTGGGCCTGTTCCTGTGGAAGGTGGTCGGGAGCCAGCTTCTCGCCCCGGAACTCTTCCGGTGCGCGGACGTCGACGAACCCGGTCGCACTCCCCACCTTGCCGAGCACCTCGTCACGGAGCGCCCGGATCTCACCGCGCTCGGGATCAGAGACCGAGAGGCCGGTAGGGGTCACCGAGGCAGCGTCCTGCGTGAGCTGGCGGCTCTCGAGCTCCCACTTCTTGCGACCGCCGTTCAGGAGCTTCACGTTGTCGAACCCGCGGAGCTTCAGCACCCAGTACGCGTACGCCGCGAACCAGTTGTTGTTCCCTCCGTACAGGATCACCGTGGTGTCGGGGCCGACCCCCGCCGCCGAGAGGAGCTCGGAGAGCTCGGACTGGTCGACGTAGTCGCGTCCCACCTTCGCGTGCAGATCGGTCGTCCAGTTCCACCCAACCGCCCCAGAGATGTGACCCTTCTCGTAGGCCTCGGTGTCCTCGTCCACCTCGATCACCCGGATCCCCGGGTCCTTCACGTGCTCCTCGAGCCAGTCCGTCTCGACGAGCGCATCGGGTTTGGCGTATCCCGACATGTCCTCCTCCTTCCGATCGGAACTCCCACAAACGAAAAAGGGGCCGCCGCGCGGCCCCTCGCATCGGTCCTGGGAGTTCGGCTAGCGCGGCACCTCGCGGACGCCGGTCGGGCGCCCGGGCTGGATACAGGCGCAGAGTCGCGAGGGGATCATCGCCCCCACCAGCCCTGCACATCTCGTCCGGACCACGAATCCGACTCCTCGACTCGGGAATTGCAGGTGCAAGTCAACAGCCCCCCTCGGCGAGTGTCAACGGGGATTCGCGCGGTGCCCGGGAGAGTTGGCTAGAAGTACCCGAGGGCGGCCTTGGCCTCCTCGGACATCATCTCCGGCGTCCAGGGCGGCCGGAGGACCATCTCCGCCTCCACCGAGGTGACGCCGGGCACGTTCTCGAGGAAGGACTGCATCTGGTGCTCGATCAGCGGCCCGATCGGGCACCCCATCGTGGTCAGGGTGTATTCGATGGAGATCGTGCCCTCCTCGCTGATCTCCACGTCGTAGACCAGGCCGAGGTCGACGATGTTGATGCCCAGCTCGGGGTCCACGACGTGCTTGAGGGCCTCGCGGACCGACTCCTCGGTGGCCGGGCCACCGTTCGGCGCGCCCTCGACAGGGGCGTCCTGCTCGGCCGTCACCCGGGTGTGATCTTCGGTGATGGGTTCGTGCGTGGTGGACTCGTCCATGAGAGATCGTTCCTTCGGAGAAGGTCTGCCTCTATCCTAAGGGACGATCCGAAGGAGGACCCCCTGACCGCAGAGACCCAACCGAAGCCACGCGAGGAGGGCCCAATCCGCATCCTCATCGTCGACGACCATCCGGTCACGAGGGAGGGGCTCCACGCGGCCCTCGACCTGGCGAACGACGTCGTCGTCGTCGGGGAGTCCGACAGCGGGGAGGACGCCGTCGTGAAGGTCGGCGAGCTCACGCCGGACATCGTGTTCATGGACGTGCGGATGCCGGGCATGAACGGCATCGAGGCGACGAAGGCGATCCGGCAGGCATCGCCCGGCACGAGGGTGATCCTGTTCACGGTCGACGAGTCACGAGCCTCGATCTCGGAGGCGATCCAGGCCGGCGTGTCGGGGTACCTGTTGAAGGACGCCTCCGCGGACGAGCTCGTGAACGCGGCCCGCCTCGCCCTGGAGGGCAAGGCCGTGATCCACCCGCAGCTCACTCGCGCGTTCATCGAAGAGGTGCAGATCGCCGAGAAGCGCGTGGAGGCGCCTCCGCTCTCCCGGCGCGAGAAGGAGATCCTCCAGAAGGTGGCCTACGGCGCCACGACCAAGGAGGTCGCGCACGATCTCGGGATCTCGCCCCACACGGTGAAGACGCACCTCGAGCGGATCTTCGAGAAGCTCGGGGCGAACGACCGAGCCCAGGCCGTGGCGATCGCGATCCGGAGCGGGCTGGTCGAGTAGCCCGCCCGGGCCTAGGCCCTCCGCCCTAACCCACGAATCCCCCAACCTCAACCCCTTTCCGGCATCCGCCGATACCAGGAGCACGATGCCCACGAAGGTCGTGGTGTGTGACACGCCCGACGGTCTCTCGCGGCTCCAGTACGTGCTGATCAAGTCGGGCGCCGCGCTGGAGATCGAGGCCGTGAGCGACGGCCTGAAGGCCGTCGAGGCCTCGGCGCGCCTCCGCCCGGAGTTCGTCGTCGCGGGTTTCGGGACCGAGGGGCTGTCCGGGGCCGAGCTCGTGCGCCGCCTGCAGGCGGTCAGCCCCGAGACCAAGGTGATCTGCTGGGCGGACGTCTCGCCGCTGGTGGCCGCCGAGATGCTCCAAGCCGGGGCCGCCGCGTTCGTCTCCAAGGACGAGGGGGCCGAGGGCGTGTTCCGGGCGATGCGCGGCGTGCACGCGGGACCCATCGCGCTCGGCCCCGACGTCGCCGGCGACCTGGCCACCCGCCTCCTCGAGGAGGCGAGCCGGGTCGAGAAACTCGAGACGACGATCGCGGAGATCAGCGACCAGCTCCAATCGATGACCACCGCCAAGGCCGACTTCCTCGCCAACGTGTCACACGAGCTCCGGACCCCGGTCACCGTGGCCAAGGGGATCGCGTACGTGTTGAAGAACCGCGGGATCCCCAAGGAGGAGGAGGACCGTTTCATCGGCCATCTCGAGGCCTCGCTCGAGAAGCTGTCGATGTTGATCGAGGAGATGCTGACCGTTGCCGACCTCGACCGCGGATCGCTCTCGCTCGAGCTCACCCGGGTCGACCTCGCGCCGCTCCTGCGGCAGGTGGCGGACGAGAGCGCGCGTCAGTTTCCCGCGGTCACGATCGAACGCGAGATCCATCCCAGCCTCCCGGCATCCGCCGATCCGGGGCGGTTCATCGAGATCGTCCGCCAGCTCCTCGACAACGCGTGCCGCTACTCGCCCGAGGACCAGCCGGTCCTGCTCAAGGGCCGCCCGATGGACGAGGGCGTCGTGGTCTCGGTGACCGATCACGGGGCGGGGATGGCGCGTCAGACCGCGTCGAAGGCGTTCGACGAGCCGTTCTCGGCGGGCGAGGAGATCCTGCGAAAGGAGCGCGCGGGCGCGGGCGTCGGACTGCACCTGGCTCGGCAGCTCGTGGTCCAGCACGGCGGGATCCTTTGGGCCGACCCACTCCCGTCCGGCGGGACCCGCGTCTCGTTCGTGATCCCCGCGCGCGAAGGCGATCACGTTGACCAACCCGAGGACCTCGGGTCGGATCCGCTCGAGGAGCTCCACTCGCTGTCCGAGACGGACCCCTAAGGCGGCCCGAAACCTCGAAGGAGGCCGCCCGGCCAGGGGGTCGGATCGCTCGAGGAACCCGCGACCCACGAGGCGTTTCGTTGCGCTCCGTCCGAACCCGGTGGTACAACACACGTGCCCGGGCACGGGAGCCCGGGTGCGACGGGGTGCAGCGAAGACCGGTTGGAATCCGGCACTGTCCCGCAACCGTGAAGCCCCTTCGGGGGACGAGTCGGGTCGCCTCCCTCGTCGCGCAAACGACGGTCCTCGAAGGAAGGGCGGTTTGTGGGCGGGGGATCGAAGCCCATCGCAGCTCCTTCGGATCGGAAGGAGGCCGGATGGGCAAGCGTCTCAGCATCGTCGTTGCGCTCGTGCTCGCGCCGTCGCTGGCGGCGTGTGGTTCGAACGGTGGCTCGGACGACCCGCCGGCCGGCAACGTCGCCTCGCCGCCTTCGGAGCGATCGTCGTTCCCCGTCACGGTGGAGGGGACGAGCGGGCAGGTCACGATCGACGATCGGCCCGAACGGATCGTGTCGCTCTCGCCGACGGCAACCGAGGACCTGTTCGCGATCGGGGCCGGCGAGCAGGTGATCGCCGTGGACGACCAGTCCAACTTCCCGCCGGAGGCACCCGCGACCGAGTTGTCCGGGTTCGAACCCAACGTCGAGGCGATCGCGGGATTCGAACCCGACCTCGTCGTGTTCGCGACCGATCCGGGGGATCTCGGGTCCTCGCTCGAAGGTCTGGGGATCACGGCGCTGCAGCTCGATGCCGCCCCGACGCTCGAGGTCGCGTACGAGCAGATCGAGCAGCTCGGCCTCGCGACCGGCCACGCGGACGAGGCGCGGGCGCTGGTCGACGACATGCGCTCGGAGATCGAAGGGCTCGTGAACGCCGCCGATCCCGCGCCCGGGACGAGCTTCTACTACGAGCTCGACGACACGTTGTACTCGGTGACGTCCGAGACGTTCATCGGGCAACTGTTCGAGATGCTCGGGCTCGAGAACATCGCCGACGAGGTCGGCACGGGGAGCGGCGGATACCCGCAGCTGTCGGCCGAGTACATCCTGGCGTCCGACCCGGACCTGATCTTCCTGGCCGACACCAAGTGCTGCGGCCAGTCGCTCGAGACGGTGTCGCGGCGCCCCGGGTGGCACGAGCTCTCGGCCGTGACCGGGGGCGACGTCGTGCCGCTGAACGACGACGTCGCATCGCGCTGGGGGCCAAGGATCGTCGATCTGTTGGGGCGGATCGCGAAGGCGGCGGACTCGGCGGAGGCGAACGCCGCGTGACCGATCAGGACGCGGCCGATCGCCGAGTGAGCGCCGGGACCCGGGCGACGGTCCTCGGCGTTGCCGTCCTGGTGGTGGCCGTCCTCGTCGGGGTGTTGGTCGGGCCGGTTCGGATCGGCGCGGCGAACGTGCTGCGCTGGCTCGTCTCGTTCGGCGACGCGCCGCAGGGCATGTCCGAGCAGCAGGCGTTGATCCTGGCCGACCTCCGGCTGCCGAGGGTGGTCGTCGCCGGCCTCGTCGGCGCGTCGCTCGCGGCCTCGGGCGCCGCCTACCAGGCGGTGTTCCGCAACCCGCTCGCCGACCCGTACCTGTTGGGGGCGGCCGCCGGTGCCGGGCTCGGTGCGACGATCGCCGTCGCGTACGGGCCATCGGACGCGACCGAGCTCACGGTGCCGGTCTCGGCGTTCGTCGGGGCGCTCGTCGGCGTCGGGCTGGCCTACGGGCTGGGGCGCTCGACCCTCGGCGGGCGCTCGACCGCGAGCCTCGTGCTGGCGGGCGTCGCCGTGGCCTCGTTCCTGACCGCGGTGCAGACCTTCCTCCAGCAGCAACGTTCGGAGACGCTCCGCCAGGTCTACACCTGGATCCTCGGGCGGCTCGGGACGACCGGGTGGGACGACGTGCGTCTGGCGCTGCCCTCCGTCGTGCTCGCGCTCGGGACGATGTGGGCGGTACGCCGCCTGCTCGACGTGATCGAGGTCGGCGACGTCGAGGCACGGAGCCTCGGCCTGCACGTGGCCCGGCTGCGACTGGTCGTGGTGATCGCCGCGTCGCTCGCGACCGCGGCCGCGGTCGCGGTCGCCGGGTTGATCGGGTTCGTCGGGCTGATCATCCCACACACGGTCCGGCTGATGGTCGGCGGCAGCTACCGATCCGTGCTGCCGCTGTCGATGCTGTTCGGCGCGTCGTTCCTCATCCTGGTCGACACCCTCGCGCGGACCGTCGTGGCACCGGCGGAGATCCCGATCGGCGTCATCACGGCATTCGTCGGGGCGCCGTTCTTCATCGCGGTGCTCCGGCGGAACCGGAGGGCGGCGTGAGGCTCGACGAGCGGGCGGGCCTGGCGACCGCGCTGGAGGTGCGCGACCTCTCGGTCGAGCTCGGCAGGCGTCGCATCGTCTCCGATGTCCGCATGGACGTCCCCCACGGCGGGTGGATGTGCGTGATCGGACCCAACGGCGCGGGCAAGACCACGCTGGTGCAGGCGATCGCCGGGCTGCTCCCACGTTCGGGTTCGGTGCGGCTGTGGGGACGTCCGATCGAGGAGCTCGGCAGGCGGGAACGCGCCCGCACGATCGCGCTGGTGCCGCAGCTGCCGGTGATTCCCGAGGGGTTCACGGTGGAGCAGTACGCGCTGCTCGGGCGCACGCCGCACCTGGGCCTGCTGGCCTCGGAGGGACCCCGGGACCTCGAGGCCGTGGCGTCGGCGCTCGAACGGCTGGATCTCGGCTGGGCCGCCGCGAGGAGGCTCGACACGCTGTCGGGGGGCGAGCTTCGACGGGCGGTCGTGGCGCGGGCGCTGGCGCAGGAGGCGTCGCTGCTCCTGCTCGACGAGCCGACCACGGGCCTGGACATCGCCCAGCAGCTCCGCGTGCTCGAGCTCGTCGAGGAGCTCCGAACGGCCGACGGGCTGACCGTGATCTCGACGATGCACGACCTGACCCTCGCCGGCCGGTTCGCGCACCGGTTCGCGCTGCTGTCCGAGGGACGTGTCGTGGCCGAGGGCACGCGAGCCGAGGTCCTGCTTCCCCACGTGATCGCGGAGCACTACGGTGCACGGGTCGGCGTGATCGACGATGGAACGCTCGGTTGGGCCGTCGTGCCGCTCTCGGGGCCGGAGCGATGATCGACGACGAGCCCGTGGAACCCTCGACCCACGAGCCACCGACCGACCGGCCCGAGCGCGCGACCGAACACGTCCCGTCCCGGGTGCTCGTGCACACCGGCGACGGCAAGGGCAAGTCCACCGCCGCCATGGGGGTGATGCTGCGCGCGGTGTCGGCCGGCTGGAAGGTGGCGGTGATCCAGTTCGTGAAGTCGGGGAGGTGGCACACGGGCGAGGAGGCCACGGGTCGGGCGCTCGGCGTCGACTGGTGGTCGCTCGGCGACGGCTTCACCTGGGACTCCGCAGACATGGACCGGACGGAGGCCATCGCGCGCGAGGCATGGCGCGCCGCGGTCGAGCTCATCCGAGCGGGCACCCACCGGCTGATCGTCCTGGACGAGATCACCTACCCGATGAACTGGGGTTGGATCGATACGGACGAGGTCGTCCAGACCATCCGATCTCGCCCCCATGACGTCAGCGTCGTCGCGACCGGGCGGGATGCGCCCGGTGAGCTGCGCGAGGTCGCCGACACCGTCACCGAGATGGTGAGCGAGAAGCACGCGTTCGACGAGGGAATTTCCGCGATGCGCGGGATCGAGTTCTGATGCCGTACACCTTCCTGATCGGTGGCGCGCGCAGCGGGAAGTCCTCGCTCGCTGTCCGCCTGGCCTCGGCCGGCGGCGGGCAGGTGGTGGTCGTCGCCACCGCCGAAGCTCGCGACGACGACATGGCCGAACGCATCCGCGCTCATCGCGCAGCTCGCCCGGAGAGCTGGCGGACCGTGGAGGCGCCGATCGGACTGGTCGACGCCGTGGACGGCGTGGGTGACGACGCATGCGTGGTCCTCGACTGCCTTACGCTCTGGGTGTCCAACGCGATCGAGGCCGGCGCCTCCGTGGAACAGATCGGGGCCCAGGCTCGGACGCTGATCTCGATCCTGGCCCGGCGCCCGGCCTCGTCCGTGGTCGTGAGCAACGAGGTGGGGCTCGGCATCGTGCCGGCGAACGCCCTGGCGCGGACCTACCGGGACGTGCTCGGGCGCGTGAACGCCTCGTTCGCGGCCGAGGCCGCGCGATCGCTCTTCGTCGTCGCCGGGCGCGGCCTGCCGCTCGAGGAGGTGACGCCGACGTGAATCGCGGCGATCTCCTCGAACGGACGATCGCATCCATCTCCCCGACCGATCGGGACGTCGCGGCGCAGACCGCGCGGCTGCTCGACGCGAAGACCAAGCCACCCGGCAGTCTTGGACGACTCGAGGAGCTCGCGTGCCGCCTCGCGGCGATCCTCGGCCGCGTGCCGGAGGGACCCCTGCGCCCGGCGATCGTCGTGGCGGCGGCGGACCATGGGGTCGCTGCCCGGGGCGTGAGCGCGTACCCGAACGTGGTCACCGCACAGATGCTCGCGAACTTCGCGAGCGGAGGGGCCGCGATCTGCGTGCTCGCCCGCGCGGCGGGGGCCGGGCTCGTCGTGGTGGATGCCGGCGTGATCGGCCACGTGGCGGTCGTCGATGGTGTTCGCACGGAGGTCGTGGACGGCGTCCGCTGCAGCGACGACCTCGCGATGGGACCGGCGATGTCACGGTCGACCGCGACCGGCATGATCGAGCGCGGGATCGTTCTGGCCGAGGAGCTGGCGGCCGAGGGCGTCCAGATCCTCGGCCTCGGCGAGATGGGGATCGCGAACACGACGTCGGCGAGCGCCCTGACCGCGGCGCTGCTGCCGGCCGAGCCATCGCTCGTGTGCGGCCCGGGAACCGGGATCGACGATGCGGGCCTCGCGAGGAAGGTCGACGCCGTTCGCCGAGGGCTCGCGGCGAACGGGCTCCCACGCCCGGACGCCGATCCCGCCGACGTCCTTTCGGCGGTGGGCGGCCTCGAGATCGCGTTCCTGGTCGGGGTGACCCTCGGCGCCGCCGCGCGCCGGATCCCCGTCCTGCTCGATGGGTTCGTCTCGAGCGTGGCCGCGCTGGTCGCGTACGGGTTCCGGGAGGCGGCCGCCGCCTCGTTCGTCGCGGCCACCCGCTCGCCCGAACCCGGTCACGCGCTGGTGCTCGAGCGCCTTGGGCTCGAACCGCTGCTCGACCTGGGGCTGCGCCTGGGCGAGGGAACCGGGGCGGCGCTCGCGCTCCCGCTCGTGCGCTCGTCGATCGCGATCCTGACCGACATGGCCACGTTCGACGCCGCCGGTGTCAGCGGGCCCGCCCCCCGGGTCGAAACCAGGTCGGCCGCCGGCGATGCGTGAGCGGATCAGACCCGTCCTTGCGGCGATCTCGTTCCTGAGCGCGGTCCCGGTCGGCGGCGCCATCGAGCTGGGATCGCGCGACCTTCGGCGCGGCGCGGCGCTGTTCCCGGCGATCGGTGCGATGGTCGGCTCGCTCGTCGCGCTCGTGGCCTGGGGTTCGGCTCAGGTGCTGCCGCCCTTCGTCGCCGCGGTGCTCGGCGTCGCGGCCGCCGTGGCGGTGACCGCCGCGCTCCATCTGGACGGGCTCGGAGACGTCGCGGACGCTCTCGGGGCCTCGCTGGCGGGAAGCGATCCGGCGCACGCGATGCGCGACCCGCGCTTGGGGACGTTCGGCGCCGCCGCGGTCGTGCTCGACCTGCTCCTGAAGACGTCGACGCTGTCCGCGCTCGTGGTCACCGGGTTCCCATGGCCGGTGGTCGCCGCGGGCGCGCTCTCGCGCGTCGCACCGGTTGCCATGGCGTGGCGGCTTCCCTACGCCGGTGGTGGAACGGGAACGTGGACCGCAGGGATCGGCGCTGGCGAAGTCACCGTCGCGTCCGTGATCGGCCTCGCCATCGCGATCCCGTGCGCCGGCATCGCCGCGCTCGGCATGATCGTCGCCGTCGTGGCCACGTCGACCCTCATCGGCTCGTGGTCCAGCCGGCGCCTGGGCGGGGTGACCGGCGACGTGTTCGGGGCGGCGATCGAGCTCGGGGAGACGCTCGCGCTCGTGACCGTCCTCGCGGCTCGCTGAGCGACGCGAGCGCGGGTGGCGGGAGCGCGAAGGCCCGGTCTATGCTGCGGACGGGATCGGCGGAGTGCGCAACGTCATCGGGAGTCTCGTGATCGCGCTCGTCGCGGTGGCGTGCGGCGAGGCCTCAGCCACGCCCCCACCGGGCCCGGACGCCTCGGACCTCCTGATCCGACAGTCGCCGAGTCCTTTCCAACAGGTGTCGGCGGGACCGGTCTCCGCGCTGATCCCGGATTCGTGGAAACCGCGCCTCGCGGGGCCCATCGACGATCCGCGCCAGGGGATCGTCGCCGGGCCACGACCGCAGGCGTGGAGGGCAGATCGGCCACCGCTCGAGGGACTCGCCGCGATGTGGATCGACGGGACCGCCATCGGCGTGCCGTCGGATTACTACTACCTCGCGGCCACCGGTCCCGCGCTGGACGACCTCACGGGTTCGGAGCAGTGCCGCGCGACCCGGCGGTACGTCGTGGCCAAGCACCTACCGGCGTTCGCGCAGGGGGCGACCGACTCACCCGGCGATTACGTGGCCCACGGTCTCGGCACCTGCACGGTCGGCGACCGACCGACCCGGTGGGCCTACTTCGTGGCCGCGCCGGGCTACGGGCCCCTGCGCGAGGTCGGGATCCCGAGCTCGGGCCTGTACGTCGTGGTCGCCGTGATGCCGGCGTCCCCCCGCGCGTCGTTCCTGCTGAACCGGCTGCTCCGGCGCACGGAGTTCAACGGGTCGTCGGTGGCCGACATGATCGAGGCGGCCGCACCCATCCCGGCCGGCGAACTGGCCTGATCCCCCGGGTCCCCCCGATGACCGAGGAGGCTCGCTCAGCGCGGTGAGCGATCCGCGAACGGCGTCGTGACGACGGTCGCCGGTGCCGAGCGGCCGCGGATGTCGATCTCGACGGCGACGCCCGGCTCGAACGCGTCCGGCGGCGAGAGGTATGCGAGCGCGATCCCGTGACCGAGCAGCGGCGAGAAGGTCCCGCTGGTCACCTCTCCGGCGTTGCGCCCCCCGGCGATCACGTGCTGGTGCGGGCGCGGGATGTGGCGGCGGTCGGCGGTCGCGACGCCTCGCAGGAGGCTCGGCGGCCCCTGCTCGCGCTGGCGCTCGAGCACGTCGCGCCCCACGAACGGACCTTTGTCGAACGACACCGCCCACCCCAACCCCGCCTCGAGCGTCGTCCGATCCCGGCCCAGGTCCTGACCGTAGAGCGGGTAGCCCATCTCCAGACGCAGCACGTCACGCGCCCCGAGCCCGCACGGCTCGAGGTCGAACGGCCGTCCAGCCGCGACGATCGCATCCCAGAGCTCGAGGGCGATCCCCGCGTCGGCGAACAGCTCGAACCCACGCTCCCCCGTGTAGCCGGTTCGCGCGAGCACGACCTCGGTCCCATGCCAGTCGACGACCAGGACCCCGCGGAAGGAGAGCTCGGCCGCGCTGCGCCAGAGCTCGCTCACCACCGCGGGTGACCTCGGTCCCTGAACGCCGAGGAAGCACCAGCCGTCGTGGTCGACGACCTCGGCCCCCCGGGACCGCACCGCCGCCACGACCTTGTCCTTGTTGGCCGCGTTCGGGACCAGGAACCACCGATCGTCTGCGAGGCGGTAGACGAACAGGTCCTCCTCGACACCCCCGTGCTCGTTCAGCAGATGGTGATACTGCGCCCGGCCGACCTCGACCTTGCGCAGGTCGTTGGTCAACAGTCCCTGCAATGCGTCGAACGCCGAGGCGCCCACGACATCGACCTTGCCGAGGTGGCTGAGGTCGAACAGCCCGACCCGCTCTCGGACCGCACGGTGCTCGGACAGGACGCCCCGGTACTCGATCGGCATCGACCACCCGCCGAACGGACCCAGCTTGGCTCCGAGGGTCCGGTGGAGATCCTCCAAGGGGCCGTGCCGCGTGTCCGGATCGGGCCTGATGGTGTCGGTCACGGCCGCGTCATCCTACGTTCGAGGAGTCGTCGTACGGAACCGCGGTAGCATGGCCGTTCGGATGTCCGACGTCTACGACATCGTCGTGATCGGCTCGGGGACAGGGGGCTACTCCTGCGCCCTGCGGGCGGCACAGCTGGGCAAGCGGGTCGCGATCGTCGAGCGCGACGAGCGACTGGGCGGCACCTGCCTGCTACGCGGCTGCATCCCCACCAAGGCGCTCCTGCAGTCCGCCGCGGTCATGGACACCGTCAATCGTTCCGAGGAATGGGGCATCAAGGCCTCCGGCGAGCCCGACTGGACACAGGTTCAGGCGTTCGAGACCAAGATCGTCGACAAGCTCGTCTCAGGGCTGACGGGCCTGGTGAAGGCTCGGAAGATCGACGTGATCAGGGGTTCCGCGGTCCTGCAGGCGGGGCCGGGCGTCCGGGTGGCCGATCGGACGATCACCGCCACCGACGTGGTCCTGGCCACCGGGTCGCGCCCCAAGCTCCTGCCGGGGTTGGAGGTCACGCCTCGGATCATCACGAGCGACGAGGCGCTGTGGTACGCCGAGATCCCCTCGTCGGCCGTGATCATCGGGGCGGGGGCGATCGGGCTCGAGTTCGCGAGCTTCTACCGATCGATGGGAGCCGACGTGACGATGGTCGAGGCACTCCCGCGCGTCGCGCCGCTGGAGGACGAGGACCTATCGAAGGAGATCGCGCGCGCGTTCCGCAAGCGCGGGATCGCGGCCCACGCCGGCGCGAGCGTGACCGGCGTGTCGGACACGGGCGACCATGTCGAGGTCGCGTTCGCGGCTGGCGGCGCGGAGCATACCGTCACAGCCGACGTCTGCCTGGTCGCCGTCGGCCGGGGACCGGTCACCGACGATCTCGGGCTCGATGAGGCAGGGGTCGAGCTCGACCGCGGGTTCGTCAAGGTCGACGGCCAGCTGCAGACGACCGCCGCCCACGTCTGGGCGATCGGCGACGTCGCGGCAACCCCGCTGCAGCTCGCCCACGTCTCGTTCACCGAGGGCTACGCCGTCGCGGAGCGCATCGCTGGCGTGGCGGTTCCAGAGATCGACTACACGCAGATCCCGCGCGTGACCTATTGCTCGCCCGAGATCGCGTCCGTCGGCATCACCGAGGCGCAGGCGATCGAGCGTGGCCACGACGTC
>DASUMC010000009.1:0-14326 GCA_036277855.1 Actinomycetota bacterium | reverse complement strand
GTTCAAGGGACTGTGCGAGGGCGAGTACGACCACCTGCCCGAGCAGGCGTTCCTGCTCGTCGGCGGGATCGAGGAGGCCGTCGAGGCCGCGAAGAAGATGGAGCAGGCCGCGTAGATGGCGCTCGACGTCCATCTGGTCACGCCCGAACGCGAGGTCTGGGCCGGTCCTGCGCAGATGGTGATCGCACACGGCACCGATGGGATGGTCGGGATCCTGACCGGGCACGCCCCGCTCCTGATCCGGCTCTCGATCGCGCCGATCAGGATCCAGCTCGACGACGGTCGCTGGATCGCCGCGGTCGTCGACGGCGGGTTCCTCCACGTGACGAGCGCGGAGGACTCGACGCGGGTCGACGTGCTCGCCTCCTTCGCCGAGCTGTCCGACGAGATCGATCGCGACGCCGCGCAGGCACGGGCCGAGCGGGCCCAGGCACGGCTCGCGCAGGGTGACGACGCGAGCGCACGCGCCGAACTTGCGAAGGCGCTCGCCCGCACGGGCCTCGACGAGTAGCCTCGCGGGGTTCCGGGAAACACCATCTCGGAGAAACGGCACGCAGGTGCAGGTCCCGAGCACGCCCGAACCTAGGATGGAGCGCTGATGGATCGCCTGCTCGTCACCGGAGGGTCGCCGCTCGACGGCACCGTCGAGATCGCCGGCGCGAAGAACTCAGCGTTGAAGCTGATGGCCGCCGTCGTGCTGTCCGACGGCCGATCCACGTTGCGCAACGTCCCTCGGATCCAGGACTGCTCCACGATGGTCGAGGTGCTCGAGCACCTGGGCGTCGGCTGCGCGTGGAAGGGCGACGCGCTGATCCTGGACACGAGGGACGTCCGATCGGTCGAGACGCCGTACGAGCTCGTCAGCCGGATGCGGGCCTCGATCCTGGTGCTCGGCCCGCTCCTGGCTCGGTTCGGGAATGCGAGGGTCGCGATGCCGGGCGGGTGCAACATCGGGTCACGTGCGATCGACCTCCACGTCCGCGGGCTCGAGAAGATGGGCGCCCGCTTCTCGTCCGAGCACGGGTTCCTCCTCGCCGAGACGTCCGGTCTGCGCGGCGCCCTCGTCAACCTCGACTTCCCGAGCGTCGGGGCCACCGAGAACGTCCTGATGGCCGCCGTCGCGGCGCGCGGAACCACCGTCATCGAGAACGCCGCCCGCGAGCCGGAGCTCGTCGACCTCGCGGATCTCCTGCGCGGCATGGGCGCCCGGATCGAGGGCGTCGGTACCCCGACGATCGAGATCGAGGGCGTCGAGGGGTTCTCGCCGGTCGACCACACCGTGATCCCCGACCGCGTGGAGGCGGGGACCTACGCGATCGCCGTGTGCACCACGGGTGGACGGCTGGTGCTCTCGGGTGCCCGGGCCGATCACATGGACCTCGTGCTGTCCAAGCTCGCAGACGGCGGGGCGGAGGTGCTCGCGACCGACGGCGGTGTGGCGATCTCGGTGAGTTCGCGCGCCCGGTGTGTCGATCTGGTGACGCTCCCGTACCCGGGGTTCCCGACCGACCTCCAGCCGCAGATGATGGCACTCCTCGCGTCGGCGGAGGGGACGAGCATCGTGACCGAGAACGTGTTCGAGGGCCGGTTCATGTTCGTGGACGAGCTCAACAGGATGGGTGCGGACATCCGCACCGAGGGTCACCACGCCGTGATCCGCGGCGTCGAACGCCTCTCGTCCGCGCCCGTGCGAGCGCTCGACATCCGCGCCGGCGCCGCGATGGTGATCGCGGCCTTGATGGCCGACGGGGTGACCGAGATCGAGGACATGTACCACGTCGATCGCGGCTACCAGGATCTGGAGACCAAGCTCACCGCGCTCGGCGCCGTCGTTCGTCGCGAGCGCGAACGCTCACCCGCCCTCCAGTGACCCGCGCGCGTCTCGGCGCGCTCGCCGTCTGCGGGGTGGTCGCGGCGGCCGTGTTCGTGGGCGGGACCGTCGGGGCGCAGACCGAGGATCAACGCTCTGCCCTCGTCGTCCTCGTTCCGGGCGCGGGGTTCGACGACCTCATGGCGATACCCGACCTCGCGTCGCTCGCTCGGGCCGGCGGAGCCGGGCTGCTCGTGAACCCCGACGACGTCGTGGAGTTCGGTGGTTCTCCACACTTGAGGGGTGAGACGCGCAATGTGCTCGTCGCAGGGACCAGCCTGCAGGCTCTGGTGGAACGGACGCGTCTTGCCGGGTTCGCCGACGACGAGCTCCTGGTGATCGTCATCGGAGCGGATCCCAGCAGTGGGTCGGCAGAGAAGGACATCGGGAACATCGGGCTCGGTCCCGAGATCGGTGGCGTCGTGGTCGCCGAGGGCACCCCCGAGACGCTGTTCCCCGAGACCGGCGAGCAAGGGTCGCTCACATCCGACTCGACCCGACGGGACGGAGTGGTCACCGGGGGAGACGTTCGCGCCACCTTGATCGAATATCTCGGACGAGCGCCACTCGTCTCGGGCGATGTCCCGACCGGCTCGCCGATCGAGATCATCCCCGGTCCTCCGCCGTTCGAGCTCCACGAGAGCTACCTGGCGCAACGCCGGATGTACGTCCCCATCGGTACGGCGGGTGGCATCTACCTCGCGATCGTGGGGCTCGGCGCGATCGCGGCCCTCGCGCTCGGGAACCATGTCCCGAGAAACGTCCGGCGGATCTTCGGATGGGGGTGTCTGTCGGTCGCCGCGCTCGCGACCGCGTTGCTCGCGGCGGGGCATCTGCCCGATCTCACGTACGCGACGGTGGTTCCGTTCGTCGCGCTGGTGACGGTGTTCGGCACGCTTGCGTTCGCGCCGCTCGAGCATCGCGACGTGCTGCTGATCCCGGCCGGGCTCGGGATCGCCCTCCTCGCGTACTTCGCGGTCGAGGCGGTCCTGGCGTGGACGGCCGCCCTCACCCCGTTCGTCGGCGGGTCCGAGCTCGACGGGGGCCGGTTCTACGGCCTGCCGAACGCCTTCATCGGCCTGTTGATCGGCGCGTCCCTGTGGATCGCGCAGCGGCTCCGCAGCCTCGCCGGCTTCGCGCTCCTGGTCGCGGTGGCGTTGTTCGCCGGGCTGCCCTACCTCGGCGCGAACCTGGGCGGCGGGGTCTCGCTGTTCGCGGCGGCCGGGTTGTGGCTCGCCATCCGCGAACGCGAGCGTCTGGGCCTCTGGAGGGGCATCGGCGTATTCGTGGGCGTGACCGCGCTCGGCGCCGCCGTCATCCTCGCGGCGCACGCGGTCTCGCCGTTCGAGACGCACGTCACGAGGTTCGAGGAGCAGGCGGGCGGGCTTGCCGGCGTGTTCGAGAAGTTCGGGGACCGGCTCCAGGTCGGGTTCGACCTCATCGCTCGGAACCCGTTCGCGCTGATCCCGGTCCTCGGGCTGCCGATCGCGATCGCGGCGGTGCTCCGGCCGCCGACCCCGCTGCGGCCGAGCCTGCAACAGAGCCCGGCATG
This sequence comes from Actinomycetota bacterium, assembly GCA_036277855.1. Lineage (GTDB taxonomy): Bacteria > Actinomycetota > UBA4738 > UBA4738 > HRBIN12 > DASSJM01. Next base: position 10,904 of record DASUMC010000009.1, on the reverse strand, counting down.
GAGGGACGCGATCCTGGTCACGCTGCTGGCCGGCATCGTCGCCTACCTCGTGAACGACTCCGGGCCGGCGGCGGCCGGCTTCGCGTTCGGGCTCGGCCTGGGCGGCCTCCTCGGCGTGTCGCTCCTGTCTGAAGCCGGGAAGATGGGGGAGCCGTGAGCAGCCAGCCGCCCATCCCACCGCGCCCCGACGGGCTCCATCCGGTGCCGCTGATGCCTCCGCGTCCCGACACCCTCGCGGTCACCGACGACCTGCGGCCCAAGGCGTCCTGGAGCTGGTACGAGGCGCTCGTCGTCTACATCGTGGCGTTCCTGATCGCCGGGCTCGCGACCCTGCCGCTGATCCGGCTGATGGAGCCGGAGACCGATCTCACGAACATCGTCCTGACGACCGCCGCGGCCCTCGTGATCCTGGGAGTCGTGCTCCTGTGGCTCTCGACGTACCACAAGGGATGGCTCGGAGTGATGCGCCTCCCGGAACGGGGAACCTGGCGCAAGGAGATCGGTTCGGGCGTCCTGTTCGCACTGGGGTTGTACCCCGTGATGGTGATCGTCGTCGGCGGCCTGTTGACCTACCTCCTTCAGACGATCAGCGGCGAGCAGGTGAGGGCTCCCGAGCAAGTGGGTGAGCACCTCCCGGCGATCGGGACCGCCCTGACGATCGTCTACGCGGTCGTGATCGCCCCGGTCGGCGAGGAGCTGTTCTTCCGAGGCGTGCTGTTCCGGTCCCTGCGCGATCGGCACGGGTTCTGGGTGGGGGCGGTGGGCTCGGCGGTCGGCTTCGGGCTGATCCACTTCATCCCCGGCTCGGCGGTCGACGCGGCCCTGCTCATGATCGTGATGTTCTTCGTGGGTGTGGCGCTGTGCTTCCTGTATGAGCGCCGCGGGACGATCGTGGCTCCGCTCGCCGCCCACGTCACCTTCAACGTGATCGGCATCGTGCTGATCCTCGGGTTGCGCTAGGGAGGACCGATGGCGCTGTTCCCGAGCGACGAGTGGCTGACGCGGTACCGGGACCTGATCAACGGTTCCCGGGAGTATCGCGAGTCGGCCGAGGACTGGGAGGGCGACGTCGCGTTCTTCCTGGAGGCGGAGCCCGACCGCGGCGTGCCACAGGACCTCGTGGCCTGGCTCGACCTGTGGCACGGCGAATGCCGCGGCGCGCGGATGATCACTGCCGAGGAGGGCGAGACGTCGGCCTACGGGATCCGGGCGCCGTACTCGCGGTGGCGCGAGGTGGTGCTCGGCGATCTCGAACCCGTCAAGGCGATGGTGCAGGGCAAGCTCAAGCTGCGGGGCGACCTGGCCAACATCGTTCGACATGTGCGCGCCGCGAAGGAGCTCGTGCACCTCACGACCCTCGTCCCGACCGAGTTCCTCGGCAACGCCTGATCCATGCGGGCCGTCGTCTATCGCGGCGTCGAACGCGTCGAGGTCGCCGACGTCCCCGATCCGGTCATCGAAGACCCGGGCGACGCGATCGTGCGCGTCGGCCTCACGGCGATCTGCGGCTCCGACCTGCACCTGTACCACGGCAAGGCGCCGCTCGAGCCCGGCGACACGATCGGCCACGAGGCGATCGGCGTGATCGAGCAGGTCGGTCCCGAAGTCACGCGGTTCGGGCCGGGGCAGCGGGTGGTCGTCTCGTTCGGCATCGCGTGCGGCGAGTGCTGGTTCTGCCGGAAGGGCCAGACGCAGCTCTGCGAGGACTTCGGCTTCCTCGGCTACGGGATGTTCGGGGGCAGCCTGGGCGGCGCGCAGGCCGAGCTGCTGCGCGTCCCGGTGGCCGACGTCAACCTGCTGGCCGTGCCCGAAGGTCTCGAGGACGATCGCGCGCTGTTCGTCGGCGACACTCTGACGACCGGCGTCTACGCGGCCGGGTTGGCCGGCATCACCGACGGCGACACGGTAGCGGTCGTGGGGGCCGGACCGGTCGGCTTCTTCTGCGCGCAGGCGGCGCTTCCGGGCGCGTCCTCGGTCCTCGCCCTCGACCTCGACCCCGCCCGGCTGGCCGTCGCCGAACGCGCGGGGGCGATCCCGATCGACGTCACGACCCGCAACGCGCAGACCGCCGTGTTCGAGCACACGGACGGGCGCGGCGCCGACGTCGTGATCGAGGCCGTGGGGACGCCCGCGGCCTTCGAGCGCTCGCTCGACATCGTGCGCCGAGGCGGCACCGTCGTGGTGATGGGGGTCTATACGAGCGAGCTCGTCCAGGCGCAGATCGGCGTCTGGTGGATCCGGGCGCTCCAGCTGCGGTTCGCCGGCACCACGCCGGTCCACGCCTGGTGGGAGCTCGCGATGGCCGAGGTGCAGGCCGGTCGGCTCGACCCCCGGCCGATCGTCTCGCACCGGCTGCCGCTGGAGGAAGCCACGAAGGGCTACGAGCTGTTCGACACGAAGCGGGCGACGAAGGTCCTCCTGGAGCCGTGACCGCCCCGGTCACGGTCGCGCCGTGACGGTGCGGTTCGCCGACGCCGAGCCGAACGGGCTCGCCGACCTCGTCGGCCGGCTGATCGAGACCAACCTCGAGACCGAACCCGATCGTCGTGGCCTCCTGCGAGACACGATCGTGCTCCTGCAGGCCTCCGACGCGGCGATCGAGGCGACGGTCACGCTGTCGCGCGCCGGGGTCAACGTCGCCAACGGGCCGGCCAAAGGGCCGGCCAAAGGGCCGGCCAAAGGGCCGGCCAAAGGGCCGGGCGGCCGCCGGCCGCACCTCGTCATCGCGGCCGACGCGTACGACCTGATCGAGTTGGCGGGCGCCCCGTTACGGTTCGGGTTCCCGGACGTCATGGACCCGCAGGGCCGCTCGGTGATCCGTCGGATCGCGACCCGGCACGTGCGAGTATCGGGCATGCTCCGGCACCCGATCCGACTCTCGCGCTTCACCCGGCTGCTGTCGGTGGTCCCGTGAGCGGCGCCGTCGACCCGATCCGCCTGCCGGAGCCCCCGCCTCGTCGGCGTCGCTGGATCCCGGTGGCCGCGCTGGCGGGGGTGCTGGCCGCGGTCACGACCGGGGGCTACCTGACCTCCGACGCGCTGGGGGAGATCCGAGGCGGGGCCGTCGCGGTCGGCACGTCGGTCCGGGTCACCCCGTTCCCCGGCTGGGAGCTCGCCGGCCGCTCGACCGACCCCGACCGGATCCGCCTGACGAGCGGCAGCACCAGCCTCGACGTCGCCGCCCTCCCGTTCGACGGGACCGACGTCGATCTGTTGGGCCGGTACGTCGACGACGTCCTGGAGCCCGGCGCCGAGCAGTTCCGGGTCTCCGAGGAGGTCGAACCCGTCCGGCTCGCCTCCGGGCTCACCGGGTCTCGGATCGCGTATGTGGGCCTGTTCGGCGACGTGCAGGCGCCGATCGAGGGCGAGGTGACCGCCGTGGTGTCGCCTTCGGGGGAGGGCGTGATCTTCGACGGATGGGCTCCGGCGGGGCAGCTCCAGTTCGAGATCGAGGAGATCGACGCGATGATCGAACGCGCGGAGATCGCCTGATGGGCGAGGGGCGAGGCGGACGCCTCACGATCGAGCCGCAGATCGTGCGGATGCCTCGCAGCTGGGGTCGCCAGACGTCGTTGTTCCAGTGGCGGCAGCCCGCCTTCTGGTTGTACGCGGTGATCGTGGTGGTCACCGCCGTCTACACGGTCTCCCAGCAACAGCTGTTCCAGAGGCTGTCGCCCTCGGGGTGGGCGCTTTCGTGGGGTCTCCTCCTCCTCTACGGGCTCCCGCTGTTCCTCGCGATCTACCTGCTCGACCTCTACGAGCGTGAGCCGATGTCGCTCGTGCTCGGTGCCCTCGTGTGGGGTGGCGTGGCGGCCACGGTGCTCTCGGGCATCGCGAACGAGGGGTGGGGGCTGGTCGTCGCGCGCCTGGGGGGGCCGGTGTTCGCGGCCGAGTGGACGGCCGCCCTGACGGCGCCGTTGGTCGAGGAGACGATGAAGGTGGCGGGCGTCGTGCTGATCTACCTCATCGCCCGGGACGAGATGGACGACATGATGGACGGATTCGTCTACGGCGCGATGATCGGGCTCGGCTTCACCCTCGTCGAGGACGTCTTCTACTTCATCGCGATCTTCGGCGGCTCGCCGGGTGGGGTCCTCGCCGGCTTCTACGTGCGCGTGGTCTCGAGCGGCCTCTACGGGCACGTGCTGTACACGGGGCTGTCCGGCATGGGAGTCGCGTACTTCGTTTCGAGGCGCGGCGAGGTCGGGTTCGGGAGGCGATTGGCGGTCGCGCTCGGGCTCTTCGGCTCGGCGGTGGCGGCGCACTTCCTGTGGAACTCGCCGTTCCTGAACCTCTTCCCCTCGAGCGTGGACGGCGTCGGCGACTGGCTCCGGGTCCCGCTCGCGGCGGCCCTCAAGGGCGCGCCGCTGCTGCTGTTCGTGGTCGTGATGGTCCGGCTGGCTCGCCGGCGCGAGCGCGGGTGGCTCGAGACGGCGCTGCGCTCGGAGGTCGACACCCCCTGGCTCTCCGAGGTCGAGCTCTGGGTACTCCTCGACCCGAGCGCGCGGCGCCGGTCGCGGCGCGAGATGGCCGCCCGAGCAGGCGACGCCGCCGAGCGCCTCCTGAAACGCCTCCAGAAGGAGCAGATCAACCTGGCGATGGTGCGGACGCGCGCCACCTCCGGCGACGATCCGGAGCTGGTGCGACAACGGGCCCTGTGCGCGTCGCTCAGCGATGCGTTGCTGGCGATGCCGGGAGCCGCGCCGGCCGCGACGCGCCGCGAGGGTTGATCCCGGCCCTCGCGCGACCGTCACACGGGGGAGCCCGGGTACCCTTCGGCCGTGAGCCTGACCGACGACGTCCTTGCGGGCGACCCTCGAGCGGTCGCCCGGGCGATCTCGATGGTCGAAGACGGCGTCGCCGGTCTCGAGACGCTCTCGGCGGAGCTGTTCCCCCGGACCGGACGAGCCTTCACGGTCGGGCTGACGGGCTCACCGGGGGTCGGGAAGTCCACGATCGTGGGGGAACTGGTCGGCGTGGCGCGGGGGCAGGGACGCTCGGTCGCGGTGCTGGCGATCGACCCGACGTCGCCCCTGTCCGGCGGCGCGCTGCTCGGCGATCGCCTGCGGATGCAGGAGCACGCGACGGATCCGGGCGTGTTCATCCGCTCGATGGCGACGCGCGGGCACCTCGGCGGGATGGCGCTCGCCGCGCCCGAGGCGATCCGTGTCCTGGACGCGGCGGGGCACGACCTGGTGATCGTCGAGACCGTCGGGGTGGGGCAGGCGGAGGTCGACGTCGCGGCGGCGACCGACACCACGGTGGTCGTGGTCTCGCCGGGGTGGGGCGACGCCGTCCAGGTCGCGAAGGCCGGGATCTTGGAGATCGCGGACGTCTTCGTCGTGAACAAGGCCGATCGCGAGGGCTCCGAGGTCGCGGTTCGCGACCTCCAGCAGATGCTGCGGATGGGTCCCGAGCTGCCATGGACCCCCCCGGTGGTGCCGACCACCGCGACCGAGGGCGCCGGCATCGACGATCTGTGGGCCGCGCTCGAGCTGCACCGGGCCCATCTCGCGTCCTCCGGCGAGCTCGAACGGGGACGACGTGACCGGTTGCTGCGTGAGGTCGAGAGCCTCTCGCTGGAGAGGCTCCGAGGCCGCGCGCGCGACCTCCTCACGAACGATGGCTCGCTCGCCGACGATCTCATGCAGCGCCGAACGGACCCCTATCGGACCGCGGCTATTCTGGAGGAACGGATCACCCAAGGTCCGTGACCGGACCGGGCGGCCGGTCACGCCGGCGCAACGAGCCGACGGGACACCCGAGGAGGACGATGGTCGAGCAGCGCGAACGACGAAGCGTGGGAGACACACTGCCGTCCGAGGCTCGGACCCTCTCGGGCGAGACGCTCGAGCCCCTCTACGGGCCCGCCGACCTGGCGGGGTTCGACCACGAGGCCAAGCTCGGACGCCCGGGCGCCTACCCGTTCACCAGGGGCGTCTACCCCTCGATGTACCGCGGCCGGCTGTGGACGATGCGGCAGTTCGCCGGGTTCGGCTCGGCCGCCGAGACCAACGCACGCTACCGGTTCCTCCTCGAACGCGGCCAGGGCGGCCTGTCGGTCGCGTTCGACATGCCGACGCTGATGGGTCGCGACTCGGACGATTCGCTCGCCGAGGGCGAGGTCGGACGGTGCGGCGTGGCGACCGACACGCTCGAGGACTTCGAGGCGCTGTTCGACTCGATCCCGCTCGGCGACATCTCAACGTCGATGACGATCAGCGGCCCCGCCGTGGTCGTGTTCGCGTTCTTCCTGGCTGCCGCCGAGCGCCAGGGCGTCCCGTGGGAGCGCCTGGACGGCACCCTGCAGACCGACATCCTCAAGGAATACATCGCGCAGAAGGAGTGGGTCTTCCCGCCGAGGCCCCACCTCCGGCTGATCGGCGACCTCATGGAGTTCTGCCTCGAACGCGTCCCCCGGTGGCACCCGATCAGCGTGTCCGGCTACCACATCCGCGAGGCGGGGGCGAACGCCTGGCAGGAGCTCGCGTACACGCTGGCCGATGGGTTCGCGTACGTCGAGCTCGGCCTGGATCGCGGGCTCGACGTCGACCGGTTCGCGCCGGGGCTGTCCTTCTTCTTCAACGCGCACATCGATTTCTTCGAGGAGATCGCGAAGTACCGCGCTGCGCGCAGGATCTGGGCGCGGTGGCTGAGGGAGCGCTACGGCGCGAAGGACGAGTCCTCGATGCGGCTGCGGTTCCATACGCAGACGGCGGGCGTCTCGCTCACCGCGCAGCAGCCCATGAACAACGTCATCCGGACGGCGATCGAGGCACTGGCCGCCGTCCTCGGCGGCACGCAGTCGCTCCACACGAACGCGCTCGACGAGGTGCTGGCCCTGCCGACGGAGGAGGCCGCCAAGCTCGCGCTGCGGACCCAGCAGATCATCGCGCACGAGACCGGCGTCCCCGACGTGATCGACCCGCTCGGAGGCTCGTACTTCATCGAGACGCTCACCGACCGGATGGAGGAGCTCGCGGAGGCCGAGTTCGCCCGCATCCTCGCGATGGGCGAGGGCTCGATGCTCGAGGGGGTCCTCACCGGCATCGAACGAGGCGTGTTCCAGCAGGCGATCGCCGAGTCGGCGTTCCGTGAGCAGGAGCGGTTCGAGCGCGGCGACCTGGTCAAGATCGGTGTCACCGACTTCGTCGAGGCGGGGGAGCAACCGATCGAGATCCTGGAGATCTCCGGCGGCGTGGAGACCTCGCAGGTCGAACGCGTTCGCGAGGTCCGGCGGCGGCGGGACGGCGTGGCCGCCCGGGCCGCGCTCGGCCGCCTCGGCGAGCTCGCGGCGACCGAGACCAACCTCGTCGAGCCGCTCGTGGACTGCGCACGGGCCCTGTGCACCGAGGGCGAGATCGTGGACGCGCTGCGGACCGTGTTCGGCTCGTACACGGAGACGCCTCGGTTCTGAGCCGGGCGTCGGGCTAGTTGCAAGAGCACGCAGTTGCCAGAAGGTGCGTCAGCCTGGTTTGATGGTCCGACGGCTCCAGGACTCGAACAGGGGAAGGCGTGCTCGCAGAGGCTTCGCAGGCGCTCGGCATCGGGGTCATCGTGTCGGCGTTCCTGTTCGGGTTCCGTCACGGCGTCGACTGGGACCACATCGCGGCGATCACGGACATCACCAGCTCCCAGGAGGAGCGCGGCCGGGCCCTGGAATACGGCACCACGTACGCGCTCGGGCACGCACTGGTCGTCTTCGTGATCGGCACCGCCGCGATCGTCCTGGGCGCGCGGCTGCCCGAGGGCGTCGACGACGTGATGGGGCGCATCGTCGGCGTGACGTTGATCGTGCTCGGCATCTATGTCTTCGTGGCGTTGATCCGCCATGGTCGCGAGTTCCGGATGCGGAGCCGGTGGATGCTGATCTTCAGCGGCGCGAGCAAGCTCTACCGCAAGCTCGGCGGGGGCCGGCGATCCGACGCCCACGCGCTCGAGCCCGTGCACGCGCACGCTGATCCGGCCGGCTCGTTGTCCGTCGCCGTCGCCGAGGACATCCCCGTGTCCGAGTGGCACCACGGCCATCACGGCCGCCCCGGCCACCATCACCACAAGCATCCCGAGAGCGACGAGGCCTTCATGAACTACGGTCGCGGGACCGCGTTCGGGGTTGGGATGATCCACGGCATCGGCGCCGAGACCCCGACGCAGGTGGTGATCTTCCTGACCGCCGCCGGCGCAGGCGGTCAGCTGGCGGGCGAGCTGATCCTTGGCGTGTTCCTCATCGGGCTCCTGGCCTCGAACACGCTCATCACCGTCGGGTCCGCATTCGGCTTCGTGACGGCATCGAAGAACTGGAGGCTGTACGTCACGGTGGCGATCCTGACGGCGTCCGCGAGCCTCATCATCGGGACCCTGTTCCTGTTCGGCGAGGGGAGCCTCCTGCCGGCGTTCTTCGGCGGTTGACGCTCAGACGGCGAGGCCTCCGGCCCTGCGGCAGTCGGCGCACAGCCCGCCGATCGCGAAGTGCGTGAGGTCGGGCTCGAATCCGTGATGGCGCTCGATCAGCCGCACCAGCTCTCCGGCCTCCTCGAGCGACAGGTCGTCCTCGTCCCCGCAGTTCGAGCACGTGAGGTGGACGTGGCCAGCGTCCTCGGCGCGGTGGTATTCGGCGCCGCTCTCCAGGTGCGCGTGGGCGAGCACCCCCATCTCCTCGAGCATCGACAGGGTCCGATAGATCGTGGAGGCGTTCACCCCCGGCATGTCCGCCTGGACCTTCCTGGCCAGCGCGGTCGGGGAGATGTGGCCCTGGCTGCGCATGATCTCGGCGACGATGGCCCGCCGTTGGGGCGTCATGCGCAGCCCGTGCGCGCGAAGCGCGGCCACGACGTCGGTCTCGGAGGTTCGTTCCACGACGAGGCGATTGTAGCAGTGAGTTGCAGTTGCAACGACAGCATCGGAGCGATCCCCGACCGCGCCGGTCTGCGAGGATAGGCCGTCCATGGGGGAGTTCGTCCGCATCCAGAGGGATGGTGCGGTGGCCACGATCCGCATCGACCGGCCGCCCGCGAACGCGCTGGCGCGCGAGCTCTCGCTCGAGCTCTCGGCGGTGGCCACGGAAGTGTCGGCGGACGAGGGCGTTCGTGCCGTCGTGGTGTGGGGCGGCGAACGCATCTTCGCGGCCGGGGCGGACATCAAGGCGATGATCGGGTACGGGCCCGCGGAGGTCGCCTCCGACGTCGGCGCGCTCGAGCAGGCCTGCCGCGACGTCGAGGGGATCCCCACGATCACCATCGCGGCGATCAACGGCTACGCGCTGGGCGGTGGGTGCGAGCTCGCCCTGTCCTGTGACCTCCGGTTCGCCGGGCAGGACGCGCAGATCGGGCTGCCGGAGGTTCGGCTCGGCATCATCCCCGGCTCCGGTGGGACGCAGCGGCTGCCCCGGGTGGTGGGCCTGCCGAAGGCCCGAGACCTCGTGTACTCGGGGCGCCATGTGGACGCGGCCGAGGCGCTCGAGATCGGACTCGTGGACCGGGTCGCCGACGGGACGGACGTATACGCCCTGGCCGTTGAGCATGCGACGGCGTTCGCGAAGGGGCCCTCGCTGGCCTATGCCGCGGCAAAGCGCGCGATGGCGGCCGCCGATCGCCCGCTCGAGGAGGGGCTGCGGGTCGAGCGGGAGGCGTTCGTCGCGCTGTTCGCGACCCGCGACCAGGAGGAGGGGATGCGCGCCTTCCTCGACAAGCGCGAGCCGAAGTTCGAGGGGAGGTAGCGTGCGCGTTCGGCAGGCCACGGTGGAGGACGTCCCGTCCCTGGTCGCGCTGTTCCAGGAGCTCGATCGGATGCAGGCGGACTGGCGGGTCTTCACCCCGCGCCCGGGCTTCTACGACGAGGTGGGTGCCAAGTACAACGAGGCCCTCGCAGACCCCGACACGGTGGTCCTGGTCGCCGAGGACGAGGACGGCGAGGTCGTCGGGATGGCGTACGGGGAGGCGCGCACCCCCTCCCGGTTCTCCGACGAGCGAGCCCTCGAGCTCTCGGGCGTGGTCGTGCGCGCCGGCTACCGGGGCCGGGGTGTGGGCCGGGAGCTGGTCCACGAGGCCGGCCGGTTCGCGGCCGACCGGGGGGTCCGTTGGGTCGAGCTCAAGACCTTCGCCCCCAACCGCGGCGCGATGGAGTTCTGGGAGGACCTCGGCTTCACCGCCCGGGTCGTGCAGCTCACGAGCCCGACGAAGGTCCTGCTGGAGCGGCTCGAGGGCCGCTGACGGGCACGCCGCCCCGCCGGAAATCGGGGGTGCTCGGGAACGAACCGGCCCGCCGATTGGTTCGAATGAACGGATTGAAGCCCCGGCACGCCCGGGACGAGGTCGAACCGAGGCGAGGAGACGATCGATGTCCGACTCGGCTTACCGCGGAGCCCGCATCCGCGAGCTCCCTCGAGCCAACCGTACCTACCCCGGAGGCCGGGTCTGCGCCGCCGAGGGGTGCAGCACCAAACTATCCATCTACAACCGATGGGATCTGTGCTGGCAGCACGAGCCCGTCCATACGTACATCTCTCGCGGCAAGCGCAGGAGCCGCAAGGAGATGGAGGCCGCGTAAGCCCCCGGTACGCGCCTTCCCCACGGAAGCCCTCCCGAGTTCGCGGGGGGGCTTCCGGCCTAAGGACCCGAAGCCAGGACCCGATCCGCGATCGCCCTGCGAGGCGCAAGCCTTTCACGAAGAAGGGAACCCACCGAGGTGGATCCCCTTCCTTTCATGACCACGCTCGTGGATCGCACGAGCGAGCCGGTCTCGCGGCCGGACGGTCGGTCAGACCTTGGCGGGAACGCCTTCGTAGAAGGCGAGGTCGCCGACCTGATTCGTCCGCAGCTCGACCCGGTCCGCGAGGTGCTCGCGGTCCCAGGTCTCGGAGATGCGGGTCGCGTGATCGGCGTCCTTGCGTGTCTCCCACAGGCTGA
>DASUMC010000008.1:0-2147 GCA_036277855.1 Actinomycetota bacterium | reverse complement strand
TCTGTTCATCGTGCTCCTTGCAGGGGCGGAGGGACTCGAACCCCCAACCGCCGGTTTTGGAGACCGGTGCTCTACCAGGTTGAGCTACGCCCCTCCGCAAGAACCGGTCCTGCCGGAAGGCGGGGACTCGGCTGCCAAGTATAGGGCCGGCCCGATGGCGCGGCAAAGGAACGCTCGGCCGAAGCGACGCCGCGCTGGTCGGGTTCCCGCAGGTCAGTTCGATGATCGCTTCCCACCCGAACGAGATCCGGTCGCGCCGGGACGGCCGCCGGGAAAACCCGGGCCGACGCTCGGAACGTGCCTGATCGGACATCGCCGATGTGCGTGATGTTCCACCCGGCCTCTCCTACACTCTCTCGGACGCGCCGCGCCGGCCCCGGAATGCGAGCGCCCACATGCAACATCGGGATCCTTCCCCCCCGCCCGGTGACCGGGCGCGGCGGCGCAGCCTCTTCGGAGGCCGCCCGGAAACCACCCCGCCACCCGTGACGGCTGGACTCTCGCCGTCGGCCGCCGAGCGGACCGAGTTGGTGATCACGGCGTACCAGCAGATGATCCAGGAGCAGCTCGACGAGGGCCTGCGGTCGATCCAACACTCCGCGAACGCGTTGATGCACGAGATCGCGGGGGAGGTATGGCGGAGCACCGGAGGCGACAAGGAGGCGGTCGCCTCCACGATCCTGCAGGAGCTCTCCCGCGACCAGGCGATCCGGGCGCTCATCGCACACTCGGACGAACGGTTCCAGGCCCTCGCGGCGAGGACCGGCCGGGTCGAGGACTCGATGAACATGCTTGCCGAGTCGGTCCGTGCGGCCCGCGAGCAGATCGCCCGCAGCGCCGACGCACTCGAATCCGGGAGCGGTGGCGGCGCCTCGCCGCTCGGCATCGGTCAGATCCGCGCGCAGCTGGACGAGGTCAGCCGGCAGGTGGCGGCGGCGTTCCAGACACTCGCCGATCGCGACCAGGAGATCGTCGACACGCTCCACCTGCGGATCCGCGAGCACGGCGAGCTCGTCGTCCAGGAGACCGCCCGGATCTCGCAGGCGATGCAGGAGTACGTCCAGCAGGGTGTCGAGGCCATGGGCCAGCTTGCCGGGAGCGCGGACTCGAGCATGCAGGCGATGTCGGCCCACGACGAGTCGGACCAGCGCGTCCGGTCGATGGACCAGCAGATCTCCGAGCTCGCCGAGCAGCTGCAGCTCCTGTACGACCGGACCGGGATCGCGATGAGCTCGCTCCACGAGTCCGTGACGTTCCTCGGCGACCGGATGGGGGTCGAGGCGCGCGAGCGGCTCGAGGACTTGAACCGGGCGTTCGAGGCACGGGTGCTCGGGCTCGCGAACCTCGTCCGTTCTGACTCCGAGGCGCTCCGTCGCGAGCTCGTGACGACGGCCGAGGCGCACGACGAGGCGATCGCACGGCTGCTGGACGAGCGGTTGCGCCAGGTCGTCGAGACGCTCGGCGACTCCGTCGCTCAGACGTTGCAGGTCAAGCTCGATGATTCGCTGTCCGCGCTGGCCGCGCGGACCGACGAACAGACCCGGCTGATCGACGCCCGGGCTGGCGAGACCGTTTCGGCCATCGACCGGAACCTCATCCGGATGGTCGACGCGCTCGACGATCATTTCGAGCGGCTCGGGGTCGGCGTCGGCGAGAGGGCGGCCACCGCCGCCGAGCTGGCGATCGGCGCGCGGTTCGACGACGTGCTCGCGCGCCTGCACGCGGCCGCCTCGGTGATCGAACGCGAAGGCTCGCAGACCCGGGATGCCGTCGGGGCCATCCGAAGCCACCTGGAGGAGACGAGCAGCGCCCTCGACACGAGGTTTGTCGCCCTGGCCAAGCTCGTACGCTCGGACAGCGAGACGCTCTCGGGGCAGATCGTGGCGGATCAGGACGTCACGAAGCAGGCGCTCCGGGCGATGAAGGAGCTGCAGGCGAGCCTGCCGTCCGAGGTCATCCAGATGGTCGACGAGCGGTTCGGCTCACTCGCTGAGTCGATCGAGCGCTCCAACGAGATGCTCGCGGCTCGGATCGATCGGATGGCGGACACGATCGGTCAGCGCCAGAACGACGACATCCAGGTCGTGATCGACCGAATGGGCGACGCGATGCATGCCCTCGCGAGCCTCGGGAAGGAACCCGGGTCG
>DASUMC010000007.1:0-4299 GCA_036277855.1 Actinomycetota bacterium | reverse complement strand
GGATCTTCCGGCTCGCCATGACCAGGGCGGGCGTGACCCCCGAGCGATCGGTCTACGTCGGGGACAACCCCGAGTTCGACGTCGACCCGGCGCACGCGGTCGGCATGTTCCCCGTGCTGATCGATCGGCGCGAGCGCTTCGTCGACGCGCCGGGCGCGCGCATCACCGCGATGGACCAGCTGCCGGCATTGCTCGGGGTGGCGTGATGTCCGAGGAGCGTTCGTACGACGTCGCGGAGGCCAACTCGATGCTGCCCGAGCTCCGGGAGCGGCTGGCGAGGATCCGCGACGCCCGTCAGGTGATCCTGCGGGAGGCCGAGGTGGTGAAGGAACGTGTCGTCGCGGACGGCGGTGGCAGCCACGCGGGGCGGGACTACTGGGACGCGAGCGCGACGCTCCGGACCGAGCTCGAACGCCTGGCCGCGGAGAACATCCTTCTGCGGGACCCCGAGACCGGGCTCGTGGACTTCCCCGCCGAGCTCGACGGAGAGCGCGTCTACCTCTGCTGGCGGGTCGGCGAGGAGGCCGTCGCCAACTGGCATCCGCTCGACACCGGCTTCTCCAGCCGGCGCCCGCTGTGAGCGCCCGCGCCCGGGTGGCGGTCATGGGCGCGACCGTCGAGGACCCGCCCCCGGGCATCGGAGCGATCGCCGACACCGTCGACCTCGCGTTTGCCGACGATGTCCCGTCGCTCGCCGCGGCGCTCGAGGGTAGGGACGTGCTGTTCGCATGGCGTCCGCAGAGCGCCCTGCTCTCCGGGGCGTGGCGGAGCGCCGCCGACCTGCAGTGGATCCAGTCGGCGTCCGCGGGCGTCGACAATCTGCTCTTCCCCGAGCTCGCCGCGAGCCACGTCGTCCTCACGAACGCCCGCGGCGTCTACGAGGACGCGATCGCCGAGTACGTCCTCGGGCTGTTGCTCGCGTTGGCCAAGGGTCTCGGCGGGGTCTTCGAGCGGCAGGGGCGCCGCGAGTGGCGACACAACGAGACCGAACGGCTCGACCGCAAACGGGTCCTCGTCGTCGGCATCGGACCGATCGGACGTGCGATCGCTCGCACCTGCGCCGCGCTCCGGATGTCCGTCCGGGGCGTCGCTCGAACCGCCCGACCGGGTGACGACGTGCTGGTCGAGATCTTCGGCGCCGAGCAGCTCGCCGACGCCGTCGGATCGGCCGACTACGTGATCGACGCGCTGCCCGCCACGGACGAGACCCATCATCTGTTCGACCACGTGGTGTTCGAGGCGATGCAGCCGTGGGCGAGGTTCCTGAACGTCGGCCGGGGGAGCACGGTCGACCAAGCAGCGCTGGTCCGGGCGCTCGAGACGGGTGCAATCGCCGGCGCCGCGCTCGACGTCTTCGAGGAGGAGCCGCTGCCCGAGGACGACCCGCTCTGGGCGATGCCGAACGTGATCGTCTCGCCCCACATGGCCGGTGACGCCGCCGGGTGGCGCGAGGGCGTGGTCGAGCTGTTCGTGCGGAACCTCGAGCGCTATCTCACGGGTCGCCCCCTGTTGAACGTCGTCGACAAGACCCGCGGCTACGTGCCGTCGTGAGTGGATAGCCTGGGAGGATGAGCGACCGAGCGATCGAGGTCACGGGTCTCCGCAAGACCTACGGGGATCTCGAGGCGGTCGCCGGGATCGACCTGGCCGTCGATGTGGGCGAGGTGTTCGCGCTCCTCGGTCCGAACGGCGCGGGCAAGACCACCACGGTCGAGATCCTCGAGGGCTATCGCCAACGGACGGCGGGCGAGGTCTCGGTCCTCGGGTTCGACCCGGCGGGGCGGGAGAGGGCCCTCCGAGAGCGGGTCGGGATCGTCCTGCAGTCGACGGGGGTCGACCCGTACCTGACCGTCCGCGAGACCGTGGCCCTCTACGCGGGGTACTACCCGTCCCCCCGCGATGTCGACGAGGTCGTCGAGCTCGTGGGGCTCGCCGAGAAGGGCGACACGCGCGTGCTCAAGCTCTCCGGTGGGCAGCAGCGTCGGCTCGATGTCGCGATCGCCCTCGCGGGCGACGCCGAGCTCCTGTTCCTCGACGAACCGACGACGGGCTTCGACCCGGGCGCTCGGCGGAACGCCTGGGAGATCGTCAGCAACCTCTCCTCGATCGGCAAGACGGTGTTCCTCACGACCCACTACATGGACGAGGCACAGCACCTGGCCAACCGTGTGGCGGTCATCGCGCACGGCACGATCGTCGCCGAGGGTCCGCCGGGAAGCCTGGCCGGACGCGATCGGATGAGGACGAGCATCCGTTTCCGCCTGCCGCCCGGAGCTCCCGAACCCGACCGTACCGCCCACCGCCTGCCGGACGGAGGGTATGAGCTCCGCGCCGATCAAGAAGAGACCACCAAGCTCGTGCACGATCTCACCGCGTGGGCGCTCGAGTCGGGCTTCGTCCTGGACGCGCTCGAGGTCACGCCTCCGTCCCTGGAGGACGTCTACCTCGAGCTCACGGCCTCCGAGGATGTGACCGCGTGAGCGAGCTCATGCTGACGGCCCGACAGATCCGCTACACGAACAAGGCGTTCTGGCGGAACCCCGCCGCAGCGTTCTTCACGTTCGTGTTCCCCCTCATGTTCCTGGTGATCTTCGCCACGCTGCTCGGGAGCGGGACGGTCACCCTCGAGAACGGCCGCGAGTTCAACCAGTCGACCTACTACGTCGCGAGCATGGCGGTGTTCTCGGTCATCACCGCCTGCTACACGAACCTGGCGATCGGCGTGACCTTCCAGCGCGATGCCGGGATCCTCAAACGGACGCGCGGCACGCCGCTCCCCGGGAGCGCCTACCTGGGGGCGCGGGTGATCCACGTCATGATCATGTCGATCCTGCTCGTCGTGATCTGCGCGGCCTTCGGATGGCTGTTCTACGACGCGGATCTCCCGACCGGGATGAGCCT
The DNA here is from genome assembly GCA_036277855.1 of Actinomycetota bacterium. Classification (GTDB taxonomy): domain Bacteria; phylum Actinomycetota; class UBA4738; order UBA4738; family HRBIN12; genus DASSJM01. The sequence continues at coordinate 1,398 of DASUMC010000007.1, read as the reverse complement.
GATCCGATCGATCATCGTCGTCCTCGTCGGCTCCGCGAGCTTCGCGGCGCTGGGCCTCGCGCTGACGCCGGCGATCCCGAATGCGGATGCGGCGCCGCCGATCGTGAACGCGACGATCCTGCCCCTGTTGTTCATCTCGGGCATCTTCTTCCCCGTCGGACCGGACGCGCCGCAGTGGATCGAGACCCTGAGCGATGTCTTCCCGGTTCGGCATCTGGTCGACGCTTTCCTCGGCTCGTTCTACGGACCGCCTCTGTTCGACTTCTCGTGGGCGGACGTGGGGGTCGTCGCGGCTTGGGGGGTCGTCGGGCTCGCGCTCGCGATCCGCTTCTTCTCGTGGGAGCCGCGCACATGAAGCCGACGGACGTCGGTACGCCGTAGAACAGGCGTGTGCTAGGCTCGCCCACTTCACGTCGGCAGGGGGTTCCGCAGATGCGCAAGGTGTTCGCCTTCCTGGTGGTCGGTTCCCTGCTGTTCGCCGCCTGCGCGGAAGACAACCCGACGATCGGTGCCACGGGGGCGACCGCGACCGGCGGCACGGGCGCGACTACCACTGCCACGGCGGCCGACTGCGCCGCCGCCAACGCCGACGCCTTCAAGAGCTCGGGGACCCTCACGATCGGGACGGGCAACCCGGCGTTCCCGCCCTGGTGGGAAGGCGGGACCTCCGACGGCTCCGAGTTCGAGTTCAACGACCCGGCCAAGGGCGAGGGGTACGAGGGCGCGGTCGCGGCCGAGGTCGCCACCCGGATGGGGTTCTCCTTCCCGGACCAGGTGACCTTCGTGCCGGTGTCGTTCAACAAGTCGTTCGCGCCCGGCACGAAGGACTTCGACTTCGTGCTCCAGCAGATCTCCTACAAGCCGGAGCGCGATGACGCCGTCGACTTCAGCGAGTCCTACTACAACGTGAACCAGGCGCTCGTCTCGGCGGAGGGGACCTCGGTCGCCGACGCGACCGCGATCGCGGACCTGAAGGACGCGAAGCTCGGCGCGCCGATCGGGACGACGAGCCTCGACGTGATCACCGACCAGATCCAGCCCATGCAGGAGCCGGCCGTCTACGACGATCTCGCCCAGGCGGTCACGGACCTGCAGAACGGGGACATCGACGGCATCGTGGTCGACCTGCCCACCGCCTTCTTCATGGCGGCCGTGCAGATCAAGCACGGCGTCGTCGTGGGTCAGTTCGGGGCCGAGTCCGACGAGTACTTCGCGATGGCGTTCGAGACCGGGAGCCCGCTCGTCCAGTGCGTGGATCTCGCGCTCGACGAGATGAAGGCCGACGGGACGCTCGACGACATCGAGCAGCAGTGGTTGGCCGACAAGACGAACGCACCCGTCCTGAGTTAGCCATCCCGTGGGCGGCGGGGCGCCGGAGAAGTACCAGAGCCTGCCGGG
>DASUMC010000006.1:0-5313 GCA_036277855.1 Actinomycetota bacterium | reverse complement strand
GTCCGGGTCCGCGCGAAGGATCGATCGGAGCGCGGACGCGAACGTGAGCCCCGCCTTCGGGTTCACCTGGATCTGGTTGACGCCGGGGAGCCGGTACTCGACCGGATCCTCCACGGTCACGATGTGCCGGTCGATGCTGTTGACGATGTTGAGCGTCGCGTACAGCGTCGTCGACTTGCCCGAACCCGTGGGGCCCGTCACGAGGATCGCGCCGTACGGTTTGCGGAACGAACGCTCGTAGCTCTCGAACGCCTGCGGAAGGAAGCCGAGCTCCGAGAGATGGAGCAGGGCGTTGGTCTTGTCCAGGATCCTGATCACGATCTTCTCGCCGTGGACGGTCGGCAGCGTGGCCAGCCGCAGGTCCAGGCTCCGATTGTTGACCCGCAGCGAGACGCGCCCGTCCTGCGGGATGCGCTTCTCGGCGATGTTCAGGTCACCCATGACCTTGAGACGGCTGATCAGCCCGCCCTGGATGCTCTTGGGAGAGTGCATGACCTCGTGCAGCACGCCGTCCACGCGGAACCGAATACGGACGTCGGTCTCCGTCGGCTCGATGTGCACGTCCGACGCTCGATCGGCGGCGGCCTGCGTCATGATCGCCTGCACGAGCTTGACGATCGGGGCGTCCTCGACCGCCGCCTCGACCGTGACGCCGGTCTCCGTGTCGAGCGCATCGGCGGCCTCCGTGGCGAGCGCCTCGACCTGCTCGCCCATCCCCGAGAACTTCTGGATCGACTGCTCGACGTCGTTCGCCGTGGCGACCACCGGACGGACGTCCCGGCCGGTGATCGTCCGGATGTCGTCGAGCGCGTACACGTTCGCCGGGTCCGACATGGCCACCAGGAGCTTGCCGTCCTCCTCCCCGATCGGGAGCGCGCGGTAGCGGCGGCACAGGGCCTCGGGCAGCAGGGCGGTCGCCGCGGCATCGATCCGGTACTCGGTCAGGTCGACGAACTCGAGACCCACCTGCTCGGCGAGCGCTCGGACGAGGTCCCGTTCGCGGATGTAGCCGAGGTCGATCAGCACGCGACCGAGCGACTTGGGCGTGTTGCGATGCTCATCGAGGGCGCGCTGGAGATGCTCCTCGGAGATGAGGCCCTGTTCGAGCAGGATCTGCCCGAGCTGCTTCGGCTGTCGCTGGGTCGTCACCACGTGGGGCTAGGCCCTTCGGTCCCTGGGTCGCCTAACCATCGGTCGGCCCCTCGCCCCCCTGAAGCAGCCGGCCGAACTCCCGCGCGAGCGAGAATCGGTCGACGTCGTCGTCCTCCTCCTCGGCCCGTTCCTCGGGCTCGGTTCCGGGGTCGGCCTCCGGGCTCGCTCCCGACCCCTCCTCCGCCTCGTCGACGGGTTCGGGCTGCGGTTCCGCGTCGAAGCGAGGGTCGCGGAGGGGCCAGCGCTCGGGATCGGGGACCGCGAGGGGCGACGTCCGCTCCCAGGAGGGGCGGGCATCCGGCTCGGGCGCGTCGACTTCGAGCTCGGCGATGGGATCGGCCGGCCGTTCGGCGGTCTCCGGGTCGTCGCGGACGGGTTCGTCCGGCTCCGGGCTGAAGTGGCGCCTCGGCGGCTCGGGCGAGTCCCAGCCCGAGGAGCGCGGCTCGATCGGCGCCGGGACGTCGATCACCACAGGATCCGGCGCCGGATGCTCGAGGTCCAGATACGGTGTCGGCTCGGATCGAGGGGCCACCGTCGCGGCCTCGGCCTCGGTCTCGGTCTCGGTCTCGCGCAGTCCCTCCTGCCGCGACCGGCGCTCCTCGGCCGTCTGCAGCACCTGCTCCATGTGGTCGATCACCAGGCCGGCCCGCTCTTCGGGCCCGGCGACCGCGAAGCCCGCGTACGGGGCTCGGCGGACGTAGCACCACGTCTCTGCGCCGAACTGCACGAAGCCACGTTCGGGGTCGCCGATCGTGGCGAACCGGATCCAGGCGCGCGTGGTGGCGCGCTCCGACTCGGCCGGATGGGCACCGAGCACCAACCCGTCGCGGGACAGGACCAGACAACCGCGAACGTCGGCCATGCCTTGCCCGAGCGATATCGCCAGCACGTTGAAGTCTTCCAAAGGACGGCGACCTCCTTCGGAACCATCGGGAGGCACGAGCGGGCGCTTGAGGGACACCCCGTACGGCGGAGGCCGAACGGTCCGCGTTCTCAGTCCGTGGTCGCCGCCTGAGCCGGGGTCCCCGGCTCCGCGAGCTCACCCAGCGCGGCAGCCGACATCACGGGGAGCGGCGCCGACTGACCGGTCCAAAGCTCGAACGAGATCGCCGCCTGCTGGAGCAACAACCCGAGGCCCCCGAACGCCGCGCCGCCCGCGTCGCGCACGGCACGCTGGAACGGGGTCACGCCCGGCCGGTAGAGCAGGTCGACCCCGATGACACCGGGCGGCAGCGACGGGAGCGGGAGCTCCTCACCGTGGATGCCCAGCGGTGTCGCGTTCACGATCAGGTCGACCTCCAACCCCGAGGCGTCGTCGAACCCGACCACCCGAACCTCGGTGGCCGAGCCCTCCAGCGCGGCGCGCAGGTCGTCGGCCCGGGAGGCTTCGCGCACGGCGACGGACAGGCTCGCCAGACCGCTTCGGGCGGCGGCGAGCGCACACGCGCGTGCACCTCCCCCCGCCCCGAACACCAACGCCGACCGGCCGGACGCGTCGAACCCCGCGTCCTCGCGGAGGAACCGCTCGAACCCGACCGCGTCCGAGTTGTGGCCCGCGAGCCCGTCGGCGCCCACGACGATCGTGTTGGCCGCCCGCAGGAGGCGCGCGTCCTCCGAAAGGTCCTCGATCAGCTCGGCGGCCCGCGTCTTGTGCGGCATCGTCACGTTCGCGCCCGCGAACCCGAGCGCGCCGAGCCCACGGAGCGCGCTCGGAAGCTCCGCGGGCGCGACCGGGAGCGGGACGTAGACCCAGTCCAGGCCGAGCGCGACGAAGGCGGCGTTGTGGATCGCCGGCGACAGGCTGTGTTCGACGGGCCACCCGAGCACGCCGACCGAGCGCGTCGAACCCCTGACGCGCCCCGGCCGGTCGGGGACGTCACTCATCGCAACGGATCCGGTTGGCCTCGTGCTCGGCGGCGGTCTTCCCGAACGCGTGGTGGCCGTCCTCGCCACACAGCACATAGAAGAGGTACGGCGTGTCCGCCGGCTGCAGGGCCGCCTCGAGCGAGGCTCGGCCGGGGCTCGCGATCGGCGTCGGGGGCAGTCCTCCGTTGATCCGCGTGTTGTAGGGGCTGTCGTACTCCAGGTCGGAGAAGCTGAGCTGGCCATCCGGCGTCGGGTCGTCGTACAGGAGCGTCGCGTCGATGCCGAGGGTCATCCCCAGCTTCAACCGGTTGTAGATCACGCCCGCGATGATCGGGCGCTCGCGATCCAGCGCCGCCTCCCGCTCGATCATCGAGGCGATGATCACCACCTCGTACGGCGTCACCCCGAGTTCCTCCGCGTTGGCCCAGGGCAACGACTCGGCCTCGGTGCCGAACTGGTCGAGCAGCTCCCGGATGACCACGTCGGCGTCGGCGTCCTCGCGAACGAAATAGGTCTCGGGGAACGGGAAGCCCTCGATGCTCGCGGCGTCCTCGGGGAGATAGGGGGGCAAGGACCAATCCCCCTGCTCGGCCGCCTCGAAGAACCGCTTGGCGGGGATCCCCAGGTCCTGCTGAACGCGATCGGCGATCTGCGTCAGGCGGTATCCCTCGGGGATCGTGAGGCGGACGGTGGGGACGGGTTCGGGCGGGGTCGTGAGGATCTCGAACGCATCGTCGGGCGTCATGTTCGTGGTCAGCTCGAAGCTCCCCGCGCGAAGCGAGTCCTCGAGACCGCTCCGGCGGAGCAGCCACGTCGAGACCAGGCCGCACCGGATGACCCCCTCGTCGTGGAGGTCGTGGACCACCTCGGACCCGCTCGCCCCCTTGCGGACCTGGAACGCGACCGGGTCCCTCGGCCCGGAGGCCTCCTTGCACCAGCCGTAGTAGCGGTTGCCGGCGATGGCCAGGCCGGTGAGCACCACGAAGACGACGAGGAAGATGCGGAAGCCCCAGTTGGCGCGCCGTTCGGATCGGTGGCGCGGGCGAGCGTCGTCATCGCGCTGCGGAGGGGGGGCGTCCTGCATCGGCAAGGCAGCATAGCGGCAGGCGTCGGCTCCCAGTTTCGGTCCGGGGGCAACCCTTGCGTCGGGTCAGACGTGCCGGTCGGCGTCGAGCCAGGCCTGCAGGATCACGGTCGCGGCCGAACGATCGATCCTCCGCCGACGATCGCGACCGCTCGTCCCGCTCTCCCGCAGGGCGCGTTCGGCCTCCACGGTGGACAGGCGCTCGTCCTGTAGCCGTACCGGGACGCCGAGGGCCTTTTCGATCGCCCCCGCGAACCGCTCGGCGTGGTGCGCCCGCTCTCCCGCCTCTCCGGAGAGCAGCAGCGGGTGACCGACCACGACGAGCGTCACGCCGTGCTCCCGGACGAGGTCGGCGATCGCCCGCACGTCCGCGGGCGCACCCGTCCGGACGGTGCCGAGCGGCACCGCCATCCGCCGGGCCGCGTCCGAGATCGCCACGCCGATCCTCGCGTCCCCCAGATCGAGCCCGAGGACCCTGCCGGGCTCGGCCGCCGGCTCCTGCTCCCGGGGGCTATCGCTCACGCGTTGGCGTTCGCTCCCTGAAGGAGCTCCTTCAGGCGGGGCTCGACGGCGTCGAGTGCCTCCTGGTAGGCGTTCCCCCTCGGGCCGCCGGAGAACGCGAGGTTGGGCTTGCCCCCCTTGCCACCGCCCACGATCTTGGCGGCCGGTTCGAGCAGGTCCGGCCCCGTCACGCCCCTGGCGATCAGGTTCTTCGTGCTCGCCGCCACCAGCAGGGCCTTGCCACCCTGTCCGGTCCCGAGCACGACGGCCGCGCCGTCCGGAGCCTCGAGGCGGTTCGCCATGTCCTGCGCGAGCGCGCGCAGCTCATCGGCGTCCGCATCCACGGCGGCGGTCACGAGCTTCGCGCCCTCCACCACCCTCGCACCGGAGGCGAGCTGCTCCGCCCGGTCCATCAGCTCCCGCTTCGCCTGCTTGCCGAGCTCGCTCTCGAGCTCCTTCACGCGCTCGGCGTAGTGGCGGGCACGCTCGAGCGCGCCCTTGGGGTCGGTGCCGAGCTCACGAGCGATCGCGTACAGGAGGTCGCGTTCCATGTTGATCTCGCGCAGGGCATCGGGGCCGACAAGGGCTTCGACGCGCCGCATGCCGGCGCCGATCGAGGCCTCGTGGAGGATGCGCACCAGCGCGATCTCGCCCGTGTGGTGGACGTGCGTGCCTCCGCAGAGCTCGATCGAGTAGTCCCCCACCTCCAC
>DASUMC010000005.1:0-9625 GCA_036277855.1 Actinomycetota bacterium | reverse complement strand
CACGGACGATCCCGAGCTGCGCTACACGCCGAACGGGGCCGCCGTCGTGAAGTTCCGCGTGGCGGTCAACCGCCGCTACAAGGACGAGTCGGGCAACTGGAAGGACGGCGAGACGTCGTACTTCTCGGTCAACGCCTGGCGAAGCCTGGCCGAGAACAGCGCCGAGACCCTCACCCGGGGGACGCGCGTCGTCGTGACCGGCCGGCTGCAGATGCGCTCCTGGGAGACCCAGGAAGGCGACAAGCGCACGGTGGTCGAGATCGAGGCCGACGAGCTCGGCCCGAGCCTGCGTTGGGCGACCGCGAAGGTCGAGCGCCAGGGTCGCTCGGGAGGTTCGAGCGACTGGACGCCCGCCACGGTCGGCGCTCCCATGGCAGACGAGGAGACACCGCTGGATGCCACCTAAGACGAAGAAGCGACCCGCCAAGCGGGAGAAGGACGACAAGGGCTGGCAGAAGAAGCAGAAGCGCAAGATCTGCATCTTCTGCAAGGATCGCATCGAGTACGTCGACTACAAGGACACCGCGACGCTGCGGCGGTTCGTGTCGGAACGCGGCAAGATCCGCTCGCGCCGGGTGACGGGCAACTGCTCGCAGCATCAGCGCGACGTCGCCACCGCGGTCAAGAACGCACGCGAGATGGCCCTCCTGCCCTACTCGACCCGATGAAGATCATCCTGCAGAAGCCCGTCGACAAGCTCGGGGTCCCCGGGGATATCGTGGACGTGGCCGACGGCTACGCGCGCAACTACCTGATGCCCCGCGGACTCGCCGTCAAGGCGACCAAGGGCGGCGTGAAGCACGTCGACAGCCTCAAGCGCGCCCACAGCACCCGCGTCGACGCGGCCAAGGCCGATGCCGAACAGATCGCCCAGCGCCTCACGGCGTCGCCCCTCACGGTCGCGGCGCACGCCGGCGAGGAGGGCCGGCTGTTCGGCAGCGTCACGCCGAGCGATATCGCCGAGGCGATCGAGGCGCAGACCGGGGTTCGGGTCGACCGGCACGACGTCACGATGGACGAGCCGATCCGCTCGGTGGGGGTGCACGAGGTCAAGGTTCACCTGTTCGCCGAGGTCGACCCCGTGATCCAGGTCGAGGTCGCGGCCTCCGAGGAGTAGGACCGCGGTTCACCCGACCTCGGCCGTGCGGCCGAGGTCGGGACACCGGCGCCGTCTGCCCCGTTCGGTGCGCCGGCCCCGCGCCTCCAGGTGCTCCGTCAGCGAGCACACCAGGGCGTCGAGCTCCCGTCGATGGGCCGCTAGCTGCTCCTCGAGGCGCTCCCGGTGGAGCTCGAGGTATCGCCGGACGATCTCGGGGTCCTGGGCGCCCAGGACGGCGCGGATCTCCGCCCTCGGCATCCGGTTGCGACGCAGCGTGCCTGCGGCTCGGATCCGCTCGGCGGTCGCACTCATCGGATTTACCTCCTTTGCGGGTGTTCACCATCCGGACGAGACGACCCGGCCGCATGTGACACCCCCAGAAAGTGGGGCGGGTGTCACAACGGAGCCGGCCGTCTCGTCTCCTGAGACGATGGACTCCAGGGCGGCCCGGGAGGCACGCGTGAGTGACCCGTACGAGGAGTTCCGCCCGCTGATGTTCTCGATCGCGTACCGGATGCTCGCGAGCGCGAGCGAGGCGGAGGACATCGTGCAGGAGGCGTTCCTGCGGTTCCACCGCGAATCGACCTCGGGCACCGTGATCCAGTCCCCGAAGGCCTATCTGTCCACCGTCACGACCCGGCTCGCGATCGACCAGCTGCGGTCCGCCCGTGTGCGCCGGGAGCGCTATGTCGGGACGTGGTTGCCCGAACCGCTGGTGACCGACACCGAGTCCGATGCCGCCCGGCACGCCGAGGCCGCCGACTCGCTCTCGATGGCGTTCCTCCTCCTCCTCGAGAGCCTCTCGCCGGTCGAGCGAGCGGTCTTCCTGCTGCGCGAGGTCTTCGACTACGGCTACGACGAGATCGCCGACGTGGTGGGCAAGAGCGAGGACAACTGCCGGCAGATCGCGGTCCGCGCCCGCCGCGCGGTCGAGTCGCACAAGCCGCGGTTCGAGGCCTCACGCGAGCGACGGGAGGAGCTCGCGCGCCGTTTCTTCGCCGCGGTCACCGAGGGCGACACGGATGGCCTCCTCGCCTTGCTGGCTGCCGACGTGGTCGCGTACGGGGACGGCGGCGGCAAGGCACCCGCTTTCCCGAAGCCCGTCTACGGCCGCGACCACGTCGCCCGTCTGCTGTTCAAGGCCGCGGAGCAGGGACTGAGGCGGGGTGTGATCGGGGCGCGATACCTCGAGATCAACGGGCAGCCCGGGGCGATCTTCATCGACCCCGAGGGTCGGCCGTTGGCGGTGGTCACGCTCGACATCGCGGACGACCAGGTCCAGACGGTTCGGGCCGTCAGCAACCCGGAGAAGCTTCGGCACCTGATCACGTGACCCTGATCGGCTCGGACGTCCCGATCTGGTCGCCCGAGGCCGGGAGGCCCCGGCTGGACCGGTCGGCCCTCGAGGGTCGATGCTGGGCGCATGGGCAACGCGAGCGACCGGGATGGCGCGAGGGCGGTCGCTGAGCTCGTCTACCTGCTCGATGAGGCGTTCGCGGGCGCGGGGATCGAGGAGTCGAACGAGGCACAGTCGCTGCTGGTGAACCTCGCGACGGTCCGCGAGGACCAGTGGCGGGAGGTTCCGAGCGGTGGGGTTCGGACGATCGAGTCGATCGCGCTCCACGTCGGCGCCTGCAAGGTCATGTACGACGAGTATGCCTTCGGCCCGGGCGAGCGCCGTTGGGACGACCCCGTCCTGACGCCGTGGCCCGAAGGCCACGCTCCGATGCGCGAGACCGTGGTTTGGTTGAAGGCGTCCCACGCGGGGTTCGTCGACCACGTCCGGCAACTGTCGGAGGACGACCTGGCCGTCCCACGCCCCGCGAACTGGGGTGAGCTCAAGCCGACCCGCTGGCTGATCTCGACGATCCTGCAGCACGACACCTACCACGCGGGCGAGATCAACCACATCCGAAGCCTGCTCGCCGGGCAGGACCGCTGGCGCTGGGGCTGACGACCTCGCGCGACCCGACGACCTCGCGCGACCCCCGACCTCGGCCCGCCCCTGGACGCCGGTCACCCGGGCGAAGGAGAATCACACCCGTGTGATCCCGGTGTCGGCGGGGAGCGATACACACCTATCCACAGGGTTTTCCCCCGGGGGAAGCGCAGGTGGAAGGGACAGTGACAAGGAATCTTCAGGCACGACCAGCGGATCGGGTTTCCCCAGGGGTTTTCCGCTGGGAGCGGAGACTCCACGGGGCTAGCGTTGCCCGCCGATCCCATCGGCGTTCGAGGGGGGAGCAGGGGCGGTGAGGGCTGCGGACGACGTCCGGCGGATCAGGCCGGAGCGGGTGCCCCCGCACAACCTCGAGGCGGAGGAGTCCGTGCTCGGCTCCATGATGCTCTCGCCCGATGCGATCGCCGACGTCATCGAGATCGTCCGGCCCGTCGACTTCTACCGGACCCCCAACGCCAAGATCTTCGACACCCTCCGCGAGATCTATGGCCGGGGCGACCCCGTCGACGCCATCACCGCGGTGGAGGAGCTCAAGCGGCGGGGAACGCTCGAGGAGGTGGGCGGCCACCTCGCGATCTCCGATCTCGTCGACCGAGTCCCCACGCCCTCGTCCGCCGCGTCCTACGCCCGGATCGTCGCCGAGACCTCGCTGCTCCGCCGGCTGATCGGCGCGGCCGCCGACATCATGGACATGGCCTACTCGGCCCCCGAGGAGCCCGAGCACGTCGCCGACGTCGCCGAGCAGCGGATCTACGAGGTCGCGCGGCACGGCGAGAAGGAGCAGGTCGCCTCGCTGCACGAGCTCGTCGACGAGGCGATGACGGACCTCGAGCGGATCCAGAATCGCGAGTCCGCGTTCGCGGGCGTGCCGACCGGGTTCCGCGACGTCGACACACTCCTGTCGGGGATGCAGTCGGGAAACCTGATCGTGATCGCGGCCCGTCCGGGCGTGGGCAAGTCGTCGTTCGTTACCAACGTCGCCCGCAACGTCGCGGTCGACGCCGGTCTGCCGGTGGCGATGTTCTCCCTCGAGATGTCGCGGTGGGAGATCGGCATGCGGCTGCTCTGCGGTGAGGCCAGGGTGCCGTGGGACAGCATCCGCAACAAGCGCGTGGGGGCAGAGGACTGGTCGCGGATCGCCCAGGCCGCCGACAGCCTGCACGAGGCTCCGCTGTTCATCGTCGACTCGGGCAACGTCACGCTCGTCGACATCCGCGCCAAGGCCCGCAGGTTGTCCGCGCGCAGGGCGGGCCTCGGCATGATCATCGTCGACTACCTCCAGCTCATGTCCCACACGCGCCGCGTCGACAACCGCCAGCAGGAGATCGCCGAGATCAGCCGTGGTCTGAAGATGCTCGCCAAGGAGCTCGAGATCCCGGTGATCGCGGTCTCGCAACTGAACCGCGACCCCGAACGCCGTCAGGACAAGCGGCCTCAGCTCTCGGACCTGCGGGAGTCCGGCGCGATCGAGCAGGATGCCGACGTGGTGATGTTCATCCACCGCGAGGACGCGGACCCCGCCAAGAAGGGCCTGGCCGACCTGATCGTTGCCAAGCATCGCAACGGCCCGACCGACACGGTGCCGCTCACCTTCCTGCCGCACCTGACGCAGTTCCGCAACCACGCCACCGCGGGGACGTGACCGTCGACCGCCGCCGCGTCCGGGCGCTCGCCCGCCGGCTCGAGCGGCACTTCGGAGAGCTCCGGCCGCCCCGAGCCTCGGATCCGCTGGACGAGCTGATCCTGACGGTGCAGTCCCAGCACACGAGCGATCTGAACGCCGAGCGCGCGTTCGGGCTGCTGCGAGGCCGGTATCCGACCTGGGACGACGTGGTGCGCGCGCCGACCGGCGAGCTGGCCGACACCATCAGGTCTGGAGGGCTCGCCAACACGAAGGCCGCCCGGATCCAGGCGATCCTGCGTGAGATCCGTCTGCGGGAAGGCCGGTACGACCTGTCGAGCCTGCGTTCGCGCTCGGACGAGGAGATCGCCGAGTACCTCTCCTCGCTCCCCGGTGTGGGACCGAAGACCGTCGCGGTCGTGATGGCCTTCGCGTTCGGGCGCGAAACGATCCCCGTGGACACCCACGTGCACCGGGTGGCCACGCGTCTCGGCCTGGTCCCGAAGACCTCGGCCGAGCGGGCGCAGCGGTTGCTCGAGGAGCTGGTGCCCGAGGAGCTCAAGACCCCGATGCACGTTGGCATGATCAGGCTGGGCCGGGCGATCTGCAAGGCGGGCCGACCGAGGTGCGAGGACTGTCCGCTCTTCGAGCTGTGTCCGACGGGCCCCGTGGTGCTCGGCGTGGCGCGTCGGCCGAGCTCGACCTCCTAGTCGCCCCCCGTGCCGCGGATCGGAGCGGGCGAGGGGAATCGAACCCCCGTTTCAAGCTTGGGAAGCTTGCGTTCTACCATTGAACCACGCCCGCGCGTGCCGCTCGCCGGAGCGAGCGGGTCCCTAGTCTAGCGAGCCCGCAGACCGCGTTGGAGGCCGCCCTGCTAGCCTCCGATGCCCCATGACGCAGCCGGATCCGGACCTCTGGCCGCACGTCCTGTCCAAGATCGCCGCCGGAACCTCCCTGGATCGCGACGAGGCGGCGGCGGCGATGCGGGTGGTGATGTCGGGTGAGGCGACGCCCGCGCAGGTCGGCGGCCTCCTGATGGGGCTGCGCACCAAGGGCGAGACGGTCGAGGAGATCGAGGGGCTCGCGGACACGATGCTCGGGTTCGCGAACCCGGTCGCCCCGCCGGTACCGGTCGTCGACACCTGCGGGACCGGCGGGGATCGAAGCGGGACGTTCAACATCTCGACGGTCGCTGCGCTGGTCGTCGCGGGCGCCGGCGTCCCCGTCGCCAAGCATGGCAACCGGGCCGCGTCGTCCATCTGCGGTTCGGCAGACCTGCTCGAGGCGCTCGGCGTCCGGATCGACCTCGACGCGACCGGCGTCGAAGGCTGCCTGGCCGAGGCCGGCATCGCGTTCATCTTCGCGCCCGTGTTCCACCCCGCGATGGGTCACGCGGGCCCGGTTCGCCGCGAGCTCCGCGTCCCGACCGTCTTCAACTTCCTCGGCCCGCTCACCAACCCCGCGCGACCGTTCGCGCAGGTCGTCGGCGTGTCGGACGAACGCATGCTGCCGCTCCTCGCGAAGGTGCTCGCCCGGCGCGGAACGAGGGCGAGGCTGTTCCGGGCTCTCGACGGCCTGGACGAGCTCACCACGACCGGCCCGTCGCTCGTCTTCGACGTGGAGGACGGCGAGCTACGCGAGTCGATGCTCGACCCGGCGGACCTCGGGCTCGCCCGGTCCGAGGTCGGGGACCTGCGTGGCGGCGACCCGGAGGCGTCGGCGGCGATCGCCCTCACGATCCTGCACGGCGAGACCGGTCCGCGCCGCGACGTCGTGCTGCTCAACGCGGCGGCCGCGCTGGAGGTCTCGGGCAGGGCGAGCTCGCTCGACGAGGGACTCGCGATGGCGGCCACGTCGATCGATTCGGGTGCGGCGGTCGACGTGCTGGAGCGCTGGGTGTCGTCTTCGGGGAAGGGGTAGCATCCGGCCCCGATGATCCTGTCGGACGTCGACATCCGCAAAGAGCTGGCGGCGGGCCGCATCGAGATCGACCCGTTCGACGACGCGTCGGTCCAGCCCTCCTCCGTGGACCTGCACGTCGACCGCCAGTTCCGCGTCTTCGCGAACTCGCGCTACCCGTACATCGACGTTCGTCGCGAGATGCCGGACCTGACCGAGATGGTCGAGGTCGCCGATGACGAGGCCTTCATCCTGCACCCCGGCGAGTTCGTGCTCGGGTCGACGGTCGAGCGGGTGGCTCTGCCCGACGACCTGGTCGCACGTCTCGAGGGCAAGTCGAGCCTCGGGCGCCTCGGGCTTCTGATCCATTCGACCGCCGGCTACGTGGATCCGGGCTGGGACGGATACCTGACGCTGGAGCTGTCGAACGTCGCGAACCTGCCGATCACGATCTACCCGGAGATGAAGATCGGCCAGATCTCGTTCTTCCGGCTGAGCACGCCCGCCGAGGTTCCCTACGGGGCGACGGGGACCAAGAGCAAGTACCAGGGCCAGCGAGGCCCGACCGCCAGCCGGTTCTTCGAGGAGTTCGGCGACCCCGAGGCCTAGCGGGCCCGGGCGTCGTCCTCGTGCTGGTCCGGCGCGGGTGGGAGCTCCGGTGCGGACGGCGCGTCGGTCCTGTCGTCCTTCGGGTCGGTGGACCTCTTCGACGACTTTGCCTTCAGTGCGCGGTACCAGGCGTCCTCGTAGGCGTCCTCGTCCGGCTCCGTCGGGGCCTTGTATCGATCGGTCGACATCGCTCCTCTCCTCGTGAACGCTCGCTAGTGACCGGACTCGATCGGGCGGCCGACCGTTTCGACCGGCTGCAGGCCCGGCCCGATGCCCATCGAAACCGCCGCCATCGCCGCCTGTGTGCGGTTGGTGACGCTCAGCTTGCGAAAGATCGCGGCGAGGTGTGCCTTCACCGTCTTCTCGGACAGGAACAGCGCGCGCGAGATGTCTCGGTTGCTCCGGCCCTCGGCCAGGAGCGCGAGGATATCGGTCTCGCGCTGCGTGAGCGACCCGGCGGTGCGCACCGACGGGGTCCCGTCGTTCGCGACGCCGCCATCGATCGACTCGAACAGGTTCTGGATCACCTTCGGCGACAGGACGTTGCCGCCGCCTGACAGCGCAACGTTGATCGCCTGCTCGAGATCCTCGGGCGTGGCATCCTTCAGCATGTACCCGGCCGCGCCCTCGGCGAGTGCGCGGCGCACGTAGTGCGCGTGGTCGAACGACGTCAGCATGATCACGGGCAGATCCGGCCAACGGGTCTTCACGTTGTGCAGCAGCTCGAGCCCATCGGAGTCGGGCATGCGCACGTCCACGAGCGCGATGTCGATCGTGCCGCTCGCCAACTTCTCGAGCGCCTCGGTCGCGCTCCCCGCTTCGACCACCTCTGCATCGGAGAAGCACTCGTGGATCACGTGCCCCATCCCGCGGCGCACCAGCGCATGGTCGTCGACCACGAGCACCTTCACGGGCTTGCTCCTTGTCCGTAACGGGGCAGCCTCGCGACGACCCGCGTTCCTTTGCCCGGCGCCGATCTGACGTCGAGCGTGCCGTGGACGTCGGCGACCCGCCGGCGCAACATGTCCAGGCCCAGGTGACCGGCGGCCGGCTCGTGCTGCGAGCTCTCGAAACCCCGGCCGTGGTCCTCCACGCTGACCTCGACCGAACGATCGGATGCGAGGACGCGCACGGCGACGTCGCGACCGCCCCCGTGCTTGGCGGCGTTCGCGATGCCTTCCCGGATCACCGATGACGCGGCCTCGAGCACGGACGGCGGTACCTCGTCCAGGTCGCCTTCGATCGACCACGTGGCCGGGAGGTGCCAGCGATCCAGGACGCTGCGCAGCAGCTCCTCGATCGGCTGTGCCGTGGCCGGTGCGATCTCCGTCAGGTTCGCGAGGACATCGCGGATCTCCCCGAGCGCCGTCCGCAGCTCGCGGACCGCCTGGCGGAGCGCCTCGGCGGCCTCCGACGGCGCGATCTCGGCGCGATGGGCGAGCGACTCGAGCTCGAGGACGGACGCCGTGACCACCTGCGTCAGCCCGTCGTGGATCGCGTACGCGAAACGAGCCCGGTCGCTGTCGACGGGTCCGTCGGGGTCTCGAGGAACATCGAGGACCTCATCGGGTCGTCCGAAACCCTCGGCGGACGTGGCCTCGCCCCGGAGCGTCATCGCTTCCACCGTCCTCCCGTCCTTCTGCATGGCATTCTCACGGTGCCCGCCGGTTCGGCTCGTGCCTGCATCGGCGCACCTCCGGTCGCTACCCCCCAGCCAAGGGATGCCGAGTCTGCTCGGTCTAGTTCTCATTTCGGTCGTTCGGGGCGGCGGCTTGAACCCTCCGCTCAGGGGCGCCGGGCTCCCAGGCACCCGCCTCGTGCCTCGGGCCCCGCTTCCCGAGGGGGAAACCCCTGGGTCAGGGCTGCGGCCCGACCACGGAGCGCGCCAGCACCTGAGCGAGGTCGAGCACCTCGGTGCGGCCGCCGCGGGCCCGCTGGCCGTCATCGAGCATGATCAGGCAGTAGGGGCAGGCGACCCCGACGGTGTCGGCGCCGGTTGACGCAGCCTCGTCGGCGCGCTCCTCGTTGATCCGAGTGCCGATCCGCTCCTCCATCCACATGCGGGCCCCGCCGGCCCCGCAGCACAACGCGCGGTCCGCGTGACGCGGCATCTCGACCATCCGGACGCCCGGCACCGCCTCCAACGCCGCGCGAGGATCGCGATACACACCGTTGTGGCGCCCGAGGTAGCACGGGTCGTGGTACGTGAGCGTGGCGGAGACCCGGCCGGTCGGTCGCAGGCGCCCCTCGGCGACCAGGTGGGCGAGCAACTGCGAGTGGTGGACCACCTCGAACCGTCCGCCATACTCGGGGTACTCGGTGCGCAGGGTGTTGAAGCAGTGTGGGCAGTTCGCGATCACCTTCGTGACGCCGGCGCCGGAGAGCGTCTCCAGGTTCTGCTCGGCAAGGGTCTGGAAGAGGTACTCGTTGCCGATCC
>DASUMC010000004.1:0-14344 GCA_036277855.1 Actinomycetota bacterium | reverse complement strand
CAGGAACTGGATCTTCGAGCCGGCACCCTCATCCGTCACGTCCGGTTCCGAAACCGTGACGGGTTCGAGTCCACCCTTACGCAACGCCGCTTCGTCCACATGGACGACGCTCACGTCGCCGGCCTCGAGACCTCGGTGGTGGCGGAGAACTGGTCGGGCCGGCTGGACGTTCGCTCGGAGCTCGACGGCACGGTCGTCAACGCGGGGGTCCCCCGGTATCGCGACCTCGCCAACCGGCACCTCCGGCTCGTCGAGCAGGGTGCCGTCGACAACGAGTCCGTAGGACTGGTGGTTGAGACCACGCAGTCACACGTTCGTATCGCGCTCGCCGCGCGCACGAGGGCGTTCGTGAACGGCGAGCCGGCAGCGGCCGGGATCCGTCCCCTGGAGGAGGACGGCCGGATCGGCCATGGGCTCTCGCTCGAGCTCGCTCGCGGTCATACGGCGACGGTGGAGAAGGTCGTGACGATGTTCACGTCCAGGGACCAAGCTGCGTCGGACCCCGGCGAGGAGGCCGCCACGTGGGTCATGCGGGCCGACGGGTTCGGCCAGCTTCACGAGCGTCACCGTCTGGCGTGGACCCGGCTGTGGGAGCGGTTCGACATCACGATCACCGGAAGCGAGCGGACGCAGCTCCTGCTGCGGTTGCACGTGTTCCATCTGCTCCAGACCTTGTCCGCGCACACCATCGACCTCGACGTGGGGGTCCCGGCCCGCGGCCTGCACGGCGAGGCGTACAGGGGACACGTGTTTTGGGATGAGCTGTTCGTCTTCCCGTTGCTCAACTACCGGCTCCCGATCCTCACCCGCTCGCTCCTGGAGTACCGGCACCGTCGACTGGGCGAGGCGCGGTGGGCGGCACGCGAGCAGGGATACGAAGGAGCCCTGTTCCCGTGGCAGAGCGGTAGCGACGGTCGGGAGGAAACGCAGCGGTTCCACCTAAATCCCCGGTCCGGGCGCTGGCTGCCCGATCACTCGCAGCTCCAGCGGCACGTCAACCTTGCGATCGCGTACAACGTGTGGCAGTACTTCCAGGTCACCGGTGACCTCGCCTTCCTCCGGTATCACGGGGCCGAGATCATCTTGGAGATCGCTCGCCTGTTCTCCAGCCTCGCCACCTACGAACCGGCGCGCGAGCGTTACGACATCCTCGGCGTGTTGGGCCCGGACGAGTACCACGATGCCTATCCCGATCGCGAGGAGCCGGGATTGGACAACAACGCCTACACCAACGTGATGACGGCGTGGTTGATGTGCAGGGCCGCCGACACGATCGACGCGTTGCCCGAGCATCTACGGAAGGAACTGAAGGACGAGTTACGCGTGACCGAGGAGGAGCTGGGCCGGTGGGAGGACTTGAGCCGGAGGATCTTCGTGCCGTTCCACGACGGGGTCATCAGCCAGTTCGAGGGATACGAGGATCTCGAAGAGCTCGATTGGCAGAGCTATCGCAACCGGTACGGGGACATCGGGAGGCTCGACCGGATCCTGGAGGCGGAGGAGGACACCCCCAACCGGTACCGGCTGTCCAAGCAGGCGGACGTGTTGATGCTCTTCTACCTCCTGTCCCCTGAGGAGCTGAAGGACCTGTTCGGCCGCCTCGGCTACACGTTCGAACCGGGGCGAGACGTCCCCCGTAACGTGGAGTATTACCTGGCACGCGCCTCGGACGGCTCGACGTTGTCCGGCGTGGTGCATTCCTGGGTCTTGGCTCGTCTCGACCGTGCTCGCTCCTGGGATCGCTTGATGGCCAGCCTCGAGAGCGATGTCGCCGATATCCAGGGCGGGACGACGCGCGAGGGGATCCATCTTGGGGCGATGGCCGGCACGGTAGACATCGTCCAGCGCGCGTACACGGGCCTGGTCGTGCGCGACGACTGCCTGTGGTTCGACCCGGCCTTGCCCGAGGAGCTGGTCCGCCTCGACACCGAGCTGCACTATCGAGGCCACCGCGTCCAGATCGAGTTAAGGCCCGACGTCCTTCGGTTGTCCACGCGTCCGGGGAGGGCGGCTCCGATCCGTGTGGGCTTCCGGAACGTGGTCGTGGAGCTGCGCCCGGGCACCGTCACGGAATGGCCGCTTGACCAGGCGAGCTCTTGATCGGCCGCCGCCGTCGGAGCTTCGCTGGGGGAACCGGCGGTTACCTGCGCCCGCTGCCAGGCCTCCAGACGCTGTTGACCTACGAGCGAGGCTGGCTACCTCACGATCTGGTGGCAGGGTTGGCGCTGAGCGCGTTCCTGGTCCCGGTGGGCATGGGTTATGCGGAGGCATCGGGACTGCCGGCCATCTATGGCCTCTACGCGACGATCGTGCCGCTCGCCGTCTACGCGCTGCTCGGTCCGTCGCGGATCCTCGTCCTCGGCCCGGATTCCGCGCTCGCGCCGCTCATCGCAGCAACCATCCTTCCGCTCTCGCACGGCGACCCCAGCCGGGCGCTTGCCCTCGCAGGGATGCTCGCGATCCTCACGGGCGCGCTCTTGGTCTTGATCGGGGTGATCCGGTTCGGCTACGTCACGGACCTGCTGTCACTGCCGATCCGCTACGGCTACTTGAACGGGATCGCGTTGGCCGTGATCGTCTCGCAGCTGCCGAAGGTGTTCGGCTTCTCGGTGGACGCCGAGGGGTCGATCCGGCAGCTCGTGGCGTTCGCCGAAGGGGTGGGCGGTGGGCAGGTGGTCCTTCCCGCGCTGTCGATCGGATCGGGCACGATCGTCCTGGTCGTCGTCCTGCGCCGGCTGGCGCCGAGCGTGCCGGGCGTGCTCGTCGCGGTCGCCTTCTCCATGGCCGCGGTCGCGGTCTTCGGGCTCGCCGACGAGGTCGCCGTCGTCGGCTCACTACCCCGAGGGCTGCCGTCGTTCGAGCTTCCGCTCGTCGAGACGTCCGACCTGCCGTCGCTCTCCGCCGCGGCGATCGGCATCGCGCTCGTTGCCTTCGCGGATACGAGCGTGCTGTCCCGCACGTTCGCGTCACGGCTCGGTCGTGACGTCAACCCGAACCATGAGGTCATCGCGCTCGGCCTTGCCAACGCGGCGACCGGATTGTTCCAGGGGTTCCCGATCTCGAGCAGCGCCTCGCGGACCCCGGTCGCCGAGTCCGCCGGCGCCCGGACGCAGCTGACCGGACTCGTCGGCGCCGCCGTGATCGCGCTGCTGCTCGTTGCCGCGCCCTCGCTGTTCGCCGACCTTCCGCAGGCCGCGCTCGGAGGCATCGTGATCGTCGCCGCGACCAGCCTGATCGAGATCCGAGGAGTGGTCCGCCTGGCCCGCGTTCGATCGCCGGAGTTCTGGCTGTCGATCGCGTGCTTCCTCGGTGTCGCCGTTCTCGGGGTGATCCCCGGTGTCTTCCTGTCGATCGCGCTTGCGCTCGGGCAGTTCGTCCGCAGGGCGTGGCGGCCCCACGACGCGGTGCTCGGGCGTTCGCCCGGGCTGAAGGGATACCACGACGTCACCCGGCACCCCGAGGGCCGGGAGGTCCCAGGCCTGCTGCTGTACCGGTGGGACGCGCCGCTGTTCTTCGCCAACGCGGCTCGGTTCCGGGATCGGGCGATGCACTTCGTGCGCCACACAGATCCGCGAGCCCGGTGGATCGTCGTGGCGGCCGAGCCGATCACCGATGTCGACGCCACAGCCGCCACGGCGCTGAAGGAGCTCCTGGACGAGCTCGACGCGAACGACGTCGTCTTCGCTTTCGCGGAGCTGAAGGGGCCCGTATGGGACCAGCTGAAGCAGTACGGGCTGGCGCAGCGCATCGGCGAGGACCATCGCTTCCCGACGATCGGCACCGCCGTCAAGGCGTACGTCCGGCGCACGGGCACCCAGTGGGTCGACCCGGTGCCCGATTAGCTTCGCCGGTCCCGAGCATCGCGACCTCGGCTCGCGAAGCCGGCAGTCGCTGCCGGGCCGACCCGATGCTCACGGATGAAGGGCCCACCCGTAGGGGGACTTTCGCCCTGTCACGATCTGGATGCCGCGCCTACGTTGATCGTACGAAGGAGGTGAACACGATGAAGCTTGCGGTGTACGAGGAGATCGGAGAGTTGGAGCGTCGCATGGACGACCTGATGCGATCGTTCCTCGGGCCGAGGGCACGGCTGACGCGCCCGGTCCTCCCGCTGTTCCTCCACAAGCCGTTCGTTCCGGTCACCGACGTCTTCGTTCGCGACGAGGACCTCGTGATCCGTGTCGAGCTGCCGGGCATCGACCCGGCGACCGACGTCACGGTGAGCGTCGAGGACGGGCACCTGGTGATCCGCGGCGAGCGGAAGCAGGAGGCGGAGCTGAAGGAGGAGTCCTACTACCGGCTGGAGACCGCCTACGGGACCTTCGAGCGGTTCATCCCGCTCCCCGAGGGGTTCGACGAGGGCGAGATCGAGGCCGCGTACGAGGATGGCGTGCTCGAGGTGATCGTGCCTGCGGCCGCCAAGGCGCTGGAGGCTCCGAAGCCGAGGACCATCCCGATCAAGACGGCCCTTCCGGTCAAGGCCGCGAAGGTCGCCTGAGGGATCAGGGGGGAGCGCTCACGCGCCCACTCCGTCCTCGAGGGAAGGCCACGGGACGCGAAGTCCTGTGGCCTTCCCGCAGGGCTTGCAGCGCTCCGCGCGGTCCGAAATGATCGGCGCTCGTGCTCTAGTAACGGAAGAGCGCCGCGACCGGCGCCCGGTTCGGCATCTCGTGGTCGGGGACGGCGTAGATGGTCCCGGCGTTGAGTATCGTGCCAACGACCGCCTGCTCGATCGGGTCACGTCCACCGAGATCCTGTCCTTCGTCGGCGCTGGATACCCCGGCGCTTGCGTGGGCGCCTGTGGGAACGAACAGGACATCGATCCGCCCTGCTTCGGCAGCCGTCAGCACGTCCTCCAAGCTGGCAGACGCACGTCCGGTGCCGAGAGCTTCCCGGTAGGATGCCGCTGCGCCGTCCCTGTCGCGCGCGAAGAGGGGCTCCACCAGCGCCCATGCGCGTGCATGGAGCTGTTCGGATGACGATCGATCGGGACTGCCGCTGATGCCCGCCTCCAGGAGGTGGGGATAGGTGTTGATGTCGCGGTACATCGCCCGAACATAACCAACCCCGGCCAGGACGAGCGGAGCCTGCTGTTCCCGCAAGGATCGGCGCACTGCGCCGTCAACGGCTTGGAGATAGCGGCCGAGGCGCTCCTTCTGGATCTCTGCCCCGATCCCTTGTCCATGCAGGACCACGCGGGCTCCCGGCCCGCCTCGCTCTGCTGCATGAGACCCGAGTTCCCTCTGCGGGTCGTCGTATCGAAGGGCGTCCTTGACTCCCGCCGGCAGGCCGGGCACGTTCACCACGTGAACGTTGAAGCGTGTTCCGGCGAGCAGTCGAGCCTCGTTCTCGCTCAGGGCAAGGACGAAGAAGTGGCCATCGCCGGTGAGCAGGGGCAGCAGCGGAGACACGTGGAACCGGTCCGAGACCAGGACCGTCTCCTCGAAACGGAGAGCGAGCCGGTAGCAACGGAACCACCCTGTCCGTAGGAACAGAGCCAGCCCATCGCTCTGATGCCGCCAGAATGTCTCGTCCTCGATGAGCTCTCGGGCCGGGCGGAGAACCTGGCTCGCATCCGGCCGTCGGATCCCGGCAGCGACCAAGCTCTCCTCCGCTCGGCGGATGAGGTTCCTCAGGCGGATGGGGTCTTGTTGAGTCTCGGGGCCGCTCCGGTGGGTGGGCATGTACAGCGACGCGCACGACGACCGCGGCTGCCGAACGAGAAGCTCCAGATCATCTCGCGAGAGCACATCCACGTCGGCTCCTTCCTGACTCCGATCTTGGTGCTAGTCGAAGAACACCTCTGCGACCTGGTACAGCTCCTCGGGAACCGGGCGGACCTTCGCGGCGTCGGCGAGTGGAACCTCGACGATCTCAGCTCCCCGCAGCGCGACCATGACGCCCCAGGCGCCACGCTTCGCGAGATCGATCGCGGCAGTCCCGAACCTCGTGGCGAGGATCCGGTCCTCCGCGACCGGCGACCCGCCCCGCTGCACGTGCCCGAGGACCGTCACCCGCGTCTCGTGGCCGGTCCGCCGCTCGATCTCGGGCGCGATCAGGTTGGCGATGCCGCCGAGGCGGGGGAACCCCCTTGCATCGACCGGATACTCCGGTCGTTCCATCGAGCCCTCGACCGGCTGCGCGCCCTCGGCAACGACCAGGATCGAGAACAGGTGTCCACGGAGATGTCGTCGACGGAGATGGACGCATACGTCCGAAAGGTCGAACGGTCGCTCGGGGATCAGGATCAGATCGGCTCCGCCGGCGAGGCCTGCCGACACGGCGATCCATCCCGCACTCCTGCCCATCACCTCCACCAACATGACACGGTGATGGCTCTCGGCCGTGCTGTGGAGCCGGTCGATCGCGTCCGTGGCGATCTGCACGGCCGTCCCGAAGCCGATGCATGCATCCGTGCCCGAGAGATCGTTGTCGATCGTCTTCGGCACTCCGACGACGGGTAGTCCTTCCTCGGTCATGTGGGCGGCGGCACCCAGCGTGCCCTCGCCGCCGATCGCGATCAACCCGTCGAGCGCCAGATCGGCGAACGTTCGTCGGACCTTCGCGGTTCCTCCCTCATGGTACGGATCCGCACCGGAGCTCCCGAGGATCGTGCCGCCCCTGTGGAGGATGCCCTGGACCGACTCCTTCGTCAGCTCCCGGACGTCGCCGTCCATCACGCCGCGCCAGCCGTTTCGGAACCCGAGCATCTCGGCTCCGTGAACGGCCGTGCCCTTCCGGACGATCGCCCGGATGGCTGCGTTCAGGCCGGGGGCGTCGCCACCGCCCGTCAAGATGCCGATCCGCATCACGCCCACATCCTTCCGAAGTCACGTACGGAGGCCGCTCCTCCATGGCCTCCAACCAGCACCTGGGGAGCGGCCCCATCGGCTCGAGGCCGAAGCCCGGCCGCACCACGCGCGCGGCCGCTCCGTCACGATCCGGTCAGCCGGCGGTTCCCCTCCCACGTCCGCAGGTTCTCGACGTGGGAGCGGGGCTCCGTGGCATGCACACACGTCAGCGGGTCCTCGCAGGGCGAGTTCCCTTCCATGGTGAAGAAGTTGAAGCGGCACTGATCGCAGAAGACGTTCAGCTCCTCGGGCAGGTAGGGGCAGTCCCCCCAACTGCACGATCGCTCTCCCTCGCCGCTCGCGAAGTCGAACCCACATCCCGGACACTGGCGGAATCCTTCCCACCTCGCCATCTCGATCGCCTCCGGGTCTATTGGAAGCCTTCGGCACGACCGCATGCAGAGCCGAAGGGCCTGGCCGTGGCGGGGCTTCCGACCCAGACCGCAGATCCGCGGAAGATGGTCGGCCGCTCAGCGTGGTGAGCGGGCGAGCGACGCCGAGCCCGGTCCTCGCGCCGAAGCGGACAGCGCCTTCCTAGCTTCGATCGATGCTGCGTCAGGCCTGAACGGGACGAGCTCGCCGGCTCGTTTCGACGTGCTCACAGGGCCCGTCGGAGGGGCGTTCGGGTGACGAGCGGCCAGGCGAGCGCGAACGAGCCCACGATCCCCAGCGTCGCGACGAGCAGCGCTTTGACGTCGCCGGGGAGATCGATCGGTCGCAGCGCGAGCGCGAGAGCCACGAGCACCGGCCCCTGCAGCATGAACGCCGCGTACGAGCTCCGGGCCGCCGCCCGCCGCAGTCGCCCGGTGCCGTTCAGGTGTCGCTGCACGAAGGACAGCACCCAGATCGGCCCCGAGACGGCAAGCACGCCCTCGCCCATCGCCCAGATCAGCGCCGGCAGTCCCCACCCTCCGAAGTACACGTCCTGGTCCAGTCCGCGCAGGTCGGTGCTCACGGCGACGACCACGATCACCAGCGTCGCGGCAACCGTGGCGATCCCGCACCGTCGCGCGAGCGTGCCCTCCACGGGACGGAGCCACCCTCGCCGGGCCGCAACGACGCCCAGGACGAACAACGCAAGGTACTCCGGCCACCCCCACAGCTTCACGTTCAGCGGCTGGGGCGAATCCACGGGCAGGACGATCCGGACCACGAACGACGCGACGCCGACGGCCAGCGAGAGCACGACCAGGTGACGCCAGCGCAGCGGCCCCCCCGATGGCGCCGGCGGCGGGAACATGCTCCGCCATGCGACGAGTGCGACCGAGTAGAGCAGGAGCACGCCGACGAACCACATCGGGCCGTTGTCGAGGACGGGGTCCGCGTCCGTGTACGAGCTCCAGAAGCCTCGATGCATGAAGGGCCCGAACAAGGCGTACTCGAGGAGCGGCCATATCACGAGCGTGTAGATGGCGAACGGCACGCCCAGCCGCAGGAGCCGATCGGAGACGAACCGGGACGATCCCTTCCGCACGAGCGAGTCCTGGGTGAGCAGCCCCGAGACCAGGAAGAACAGGGCCATGAGGAAGAGTCCACCGAGGATGACGAACAGGATCGCGTAGATCTTCTCGGCGACGTCCGAGAGCGTCACCTCCTGGACGTCCTGGTAGGTCCAACTGCCGAAGGTGGCGTACCCCATCACGGCATGCGACGCGATGATGCCCGCGATCAGGAGCGTCTTGAGGTTGTCGAGGTAGGCTAGGCGTCCCGGTGTCGATGGAGGAGGGCCGACATCGTCGTTGCGAGGCAGGTCACGGCCGCCTGTGGCCCTGAGCGCACCCACCGCCGCGCGTGTCCCACTTCGCGCC
Source organism: Actinomycetota bacterium (assembly GCA_036277855.1). Classification (GTDB taxonomy): domain Bacteria; phylum Actinomycetota; class UBA4738; order UBA4738; family HRBIN12; genus DASSJM01. The sequence continues at coordinate 5,685 of DASUMC010000004.1, read as the reverse complement.
ACAGGTCTCGCCTCCATCGAAAGCATCGAACTCGTCGCTCGGAGGCGCCAGGGTCGGATGGCCCGAAACCCTGAGGCCGGTCGGAACCGAGGTCGGGGGCTAGGCGGGCTCGTACCGCAGGTAACGCGGCTCCCACATCATCGCGTCGACCGCCGACTCGACCTCGTCGTCGCACAGGTTCCGGCCGACCCCGCCTTCCCGCGCCGCCCGCGCCACCTCGATCGCGACGGCGCGCGATGCGACCCGCAGTTCGGACTGGTTCGGGTAGAGCGAGCCCTCCTCGAGTCGTTCCGAGGAGACCACACCCGCGAGCGCCTCCGCTGCCGATAGGAACATCTCGTCGGTGACCTCGCGCGCCTCGGCGACCACCGTCCCGAGTCCGATCCCCGGGAAGCAGAACGCGTTGTTCGCCTGACCGATCACATGGGCCCGCTCGCCGCGGACGACCGGTGAGAAGGGGCTTCCGGTCGCGACGATCGCGCGGCCCTCGGTCCACTCCATGATGTCCTTCGGTTGTGCCTCGGTCTTGGAGGTGGGATTCGACAGCGGCAGGATCACCGGGGTTCTCGCACGGGCCGCCATCTCGCGGATGGCCACCTCCGTGAAGGTCCCGGGCGTACCGCTCGTGCCGATGAGGAAGCTCGGGGCGACGCGTTTCACGACCTCCTCGAGCCCATGCGACTCGCCAGCGTCGAACCCGTAGTGCGTCATCTCCTCCGGGCCGAGCGCGGCCTCCTCCTTGTCGCCGTCGAGGGGTTCGCGGCCCAGATATGTGAGCCCGCGGGAGTCCAGCACCACGATCGCCCGCCGAAGCTCATCCTCAGGCATGCCCTCTCGGCGCATCTGGGCACGCGTGAGGCGCGCGATGCCGATGCTGGCCGCGCCTGCTCCCAGGAAGACGAGCCGTTGTGCTCGGAGCGGCTCGTCCAGGACCCGGAGGGCCGATCGGATCCCCGCCAGCACCACCGACGCGGTGCCCTGGATGTCGTCGTTGAAGCTCGTGAGTCGATGTCGGTACCGGTCGAGCAGGCGGATCGCGTTGTGCTGCTTGAAGTCCTCCCACTGGAGCACGGCATGGGGGAAGACCTCGATAACGCCCTCGACGAAGGCTTCGATGAAACCGTCGTACGCCGGACCCCGCAGACGAGGCTGCCGGTAGCCCGCGTAGTCGGGGTCGTCCAGCAGCGTCTGGTTGTCGGTCCCAACGTCGAGCGAGACGGGGAGGGTCAGGGACGGGTGGATCCCGGCGCCGGCGGTGTAGAGCGACAGCTTGCCGACGGGGATGCCCATGCCACCGCAGCCTTGGTCGCCGAGACCCAGGATACGTTCGTTGTCCGTGGCCACGATCAGCCGGACGTCGTCCTGGCCGGAGTTCGCGAGGAGCTCGGGGATCCGGTCCACGTCCTCGGGCGTGAGCCAGAGACCGCGCGACCGACGCATGATGTGGCTGTACTCCTGACAGGCACGGCCAACGACCGGCGTGTACACGATGGGCATGAGCTCCTCGAGGTGCTCGAGCAGGACCCGGTAGAAGAGCGTCTCGTTGCGGTCCTGGAGCGCCGCGAGCCCGATGAACCGCTCGAGTTCGTCGCCCTTGCGGCGGTTCTTCGCGATCTCGAGGGCGACCTGCTCCTCGAGCATTCGCACACGCGGCGGCAAGAGCCCGCGGAGGCCGAAGATCGCTCGCTCCTGCTCGGTGAATGCCGTGTCCTTGTTCAGCAGCGGCTGTTCTAGCAGCTCGTGTCCTCTCAGGGGGACCGCGACGGGGCCCGTGCCCCGCAGCGCCTCGACCCACCGGTGCTCGGCGCTGCACTCCCGCTCCGTCGTGAGGTTCATGCCGCCGCCACCTCTCGCGTGGGCAACTTCGACAGCTCGTCGACGACCCCTCCGATCACCGTCTTGGCGTCGCCGAAGAGCATCTGCGTCTTGTCGAGGTAGAACAGGTCGTTGTCGACGCCGGCGAACCCGGAACGCATCGAACGCTTCACCACGATGATGGACGCGGCGGCGTCCGCGTCCAGGATCGGCATCCCGTAGATCGGGCTGTCTGTCTGGGTCCGAGCGGCGGGATTCACCACGTCGTTCGCGCCGACGACGAGCACGATATCCGTCTGGGGCAGCTCGGGGTTGATCGTCTCCAGGTCGTAGAGCTGGTCGTACGGAACGTTCGCCTCGGCGAGCAGGACGTTCATGTGACCGGGCATCCGTCCCGCCACCGGATGGATCGCGAACCTCACGTCGACCCCCCGCTTCAGCAGCGCATCGGAGAGCTCGCGGACTTTGTGCTGAGCCTGGGCGGCAGCCATCCCGTAGCCGGGGACGATCACGACGGATCGGGCGGCGTCCAGCAGGAACGCGGTCTCCTCCGGATCCACGCTGCGGACGGGGCGCTGCTGGGCGTCCCCTCCGGTGGCATGGGCCCCGAAACCGCCGAACAGCACGTTGACGAACGATCGATTCATCGCCTTGCACATGACGATCGACAGGAACAGGCCGCTCGATCCGTCGAGCGCGCCGGCGACGATCAGCAGCTTGTTGCTCAGGACGAAGCCCATCATCGCGGCCGACAGTCCGGCGAAGCTGTTGAGCAGCGAGATCACCGTGGGCATGTCGGCGCCGCCGATCCGGATCACGAGCAGCACGCCGAACACCAACGAGAGCGCGATCATGATCGGGAACAGGAAGGCGGTGTCCGGTCGGGCGACCAGGACCCCGACCATGATCAGGGCGGCGCCGAGGATCGAGAGGTTCACGACGTTCTGGCTGCGGTAGATCCAGGGCTGGTCCCGGACGATGCCCTGGAGCTTGCCGGCAGCGATCAGCGACCCGGTGAAGGTCAGGAACCCGAGCACGACCTCGAGTCCGATCGCGACCATGGTGGTCTCGTCGATCGCCGGGCGCTGCAGGTAGAACTCGGCCGTTCCGACCAGCCCGGCAGCCACGGCTCCGAACGCATGCGACAGCGCGGTTCGCTGGGGGACCGCGGTCATGGGAACCAGCAGGCCCAGCGGCGCGCCGAGCGCCACCCCGGCGACGATCGCGATCGCGATCCATTGGTACTCGACGATCTCGAACTCGAACAGCGTCGCGACCACCGCGACGAACATGCCAAGTTCGCCTGCCTTGACGCCGCGACGAGCGGTCGTCGGGTGCGACAGCCACTTGAGAGCCAAGACGAAGCACGCGGCGGCGAACAGGTAGGCGAGCGGCAGGGCGGTGTCGTTCGTGAGGTCGATCATGCCGATGCCCCCTTCGGTGGCACACCCGCCGGTCCCTTCGGCGGCTCGCGCCGCTTGAACATCTTCAGCATCCTGTCCGTGATGAGGAAGCCGGAAACGATGTTCGTCGTCGACGCGAACACCGCGATCGTGCCCAAGACCGTCGCGAACATCGCCTCCCCGGCGCCCGCGAGGATCAGCGAACCGACGATCGAGATCGCCGACAGGGCGTTCGTGAGCGACATCAGCGGCGTGTGCAGCAGCCCCGGGACGCGGGTGATCACCGTGTAGCCCAGGAACGACGCGAGCACGAAGATGAACAGGCTGACCTCGAGCTTCTCAGTCATCTCGCACCTCCTCGAGGGCCTCGCGGACCCGTCGATTCACGATTTCGCCGCCCTCGGTCACGAGTGCGCCTCGCACGATCTCGTCCTCTTCGTCCAGTGCGAGCCTTCCGTCCTTCACGATGAGGCCGAGCAGCGCCGCGACGTTCTTCGAGAACATGAGGCTCGCGTCGCGGGGGAGCGTCGACGGGAGGTTGGTGGGTCCGAGGATCGTCACGCGGTTGTCGGTGACGACCGTCTCATCGGCGCGGGTGAGCTCGCAGTTGCCCCCACGCTCGGCGGCGCAGTCGACGATGATCGAGCCCGGCTGCATCCCCGCCACAGCGTCCGCCGTGATGAGCGTTGGGGCAGGGGCACCGGGGATCAGGGCCGTCGTGATGACGACGTCGACGCCGGCGACGACCCGCGCCATCAGCTCCTGCTGTCTTGCGTAGAAGGCCTCCCCGAGCTCCTTCGCGTACCCGCTCTCGTCCTCCGCATCGCCCGGGGCGAGCGGTAGCAAGATGCATCGCGCGCCGAGGCTCTCGATGTCCTCCTGCGCGGCGGGCCGGACGTCGTAGGCCTGCACCACGGCTCCCAGCCGCCGGGCCGTGGCGATCGCCTGGAGCCCCGCGACGCCCGCGCCGACCACAAGGACCTGCGCGGGGGAGATCGTTCCGGCGGCGGTGGTCAACATGGGGAGCATCTTCGGAAGCCGGTCCGCCGCCAGCACGACTGCCTTGTACCCGGTCACGGTCGCCTGCGACGAGAGGGCATCCATCCCTTGCGCGCGGGTGATCCGCGGCACGAGATCGAGGGCGAGCGTGACGAGCTTGTGTTCGGCCGCCGCGCGGACCGCGATGGGTGAGCGGAGAGGATCGGCGAGCGCGATGACGACCTGATCGGGATGCGACACGTCGATATTCCCGTCGCCGTCGAAGCCCCAACCGTGCACCCGGACGACGATGTCGGCCTCGAGCGTGTCACGACGCGTCCCGAGGTGTGCGCCGTGCTGGACGTAGTCGGAGTCTTGGAACCCCGCGCCCTCGCCCGCGCCGCGTTCCACGATCACGTCGATGCCGGACTTCACCAGCTGCGGGATGACCGACGGGACGAGCGCGACACGCGCTTCCCCGCCGGACCGCTCACGAGGAACACCTACGACGGTCTTCGTCGACTCCGCGACCACGCTCATGGCTGCTCCGCTCAGAGAGCGGGCGCGCCCGCGGCAACGGCCCGATGCTGATAGATGGCCCAGCCCTCGAAGTCCGCGGTTTCGTCACCGCGGTCCTCCGCGATGAAGTCCTCGGCGAGCTCCAGGATCTCCGGGTCGCTCAGACCGTACTCATGCAGGGTCGCTCGAGCGGCGTTCGCCAGCAGATGGGCGCACTCGTTCTCAGCCGCGACGGGCACGTGATGACCGGGCGCGCCTCCGGGTTCGGACTTCAGGCAGGCGTGCGGACCGACGGGCAACTGGTGGGGGACCGGGCGGTCTTCGCGGCAGCTGGCCTTCCGATCTCGCCGCGTGTACCAGGAGTGGCGTAGCACCGAAATCACCTCCTGCGGGGCCTTTCGGCCTGCACCCAAAGTCGACCAGGTCGAGCGGGGTCTGCAGGGGGTCGTTGGCCCTACGGCTCACGGGACGAGTGGCGCGGCCATCAGGGGCCGAGGGTTCCGCCGAGGCCGGCTGCGAGTGTTCGCGGAGAACCCCTTAGGTCTGAACGGAACCCGGGATCTCGCGCCAGTCGTAGGGGCTCGTGAAGTTGACGAGCATCTGCATGTAGTTCGAGCGTGCGAACGCGAGGGGGTCGGCGACGTTCGCCTGGCTCACGCTGCCCTTGAGCTGCTCGACGCTCGCGTACTCGTGCTCGCCCAACCACGTCCGCATGCCCTCGAGGACCACACCGAGGTGCTCGGGGCCGTGCCGGAAGAGGGCGCTCGCCATCATCGTCACGTCCGCGCCCGCGAGCAGGAGCTTCACGGCGTCCTCCGCCGTCCACACGCCGGTCGTCGCGGCGAGCGAACACGAGACCCGCCCGTACAGCATCGCGATCCACCGCAGCGGCAGCCGCATCTCGTCGCTCGTCGACAGGTGAAGCGTCGGATCGACCCGGAGCGTCTCGAGATCGATGTCGGGTTGGAGG
>DASUMC010000003.1:0-10714 GCA_036277855.1 Actinomycetota bacterium | reverse complement strand
GACCTTCGGCGCGCCGGTGACCGATCCGCTCGGGAACAGGGCCCGGAACGTGTCGAGCAGCGTGATCTCGGGTCGCAGGTCGCCCTCGATCGTGGAGGTCAGCTGCCACACGGTCTCGAAGCGCTCGGCCTCCAGCATCCGTTCGACCCCGACCGAGCCGGTTCGGCAGATGCGGCCCAGATCGTTGCGGAGCAGGTCGACGATCATCGCGTTCTCGGCGCGGTCCTTCGACGACGCGACCAGGCGCGCCGCGATCTCCTCGTCCTCGGCCAGCCAGCGACCGCGGGACGCGGTTCCCTTCATCGGTCGCGTCGTGATCCGGTCGCCGTCGATCCGGAAGAACAGCTCCGGCGACGCAGAGAGCACGCGGTAGCGCCCGAGGTCCAGGAACGCCGCGTACCCTCCGCGTTGCGCCAGGCAGAGGTCCCGGTAGAACCCGCGTTCGTCCCCCTGGATCATCGCCCGGAGCCGGATCGTGTGGTTCACCTGGTAGGTGTGCCCGGCGGCGATCAGCTCGCGGATCCGTTCGACGGCCGCGTCGTAGGTCGCGTGGTCGACGCTCGGGCGCCAGGGGGAACCCGCCGATCCGGACGGGTCGAGCCGTCCGGGTTCGAGCGGCGGCAGGTCCTCCTTGCCTTCGAACAGGGCGACCCAGGCGAGCGGGAGCTCGGCGAAGGGATCGTCGGGCGCCCGGACGTGCACCGAAAGCTCGGGATCGAGGCCGGGCGCCGCCTCGTACGCGACGAACCCCGCCGCCCAGAGCCCTCTGCCGGCCGCCGACCCCGCCGCGTCGATCGCGCCGGCGACCTCGCTTGGGCGGCGGGCCTCGATGACGCCGACCGGCTCGACGAGCCGGAACGACCGCTCGGCGCCGGCCACCAGGTCGTCGAAGCGCGCGTCGATCACGTCAGAACCCCGTCAGCCGCGGCGAGCTCGGATCTCCTCGATCAACTTCGGGACGACCGTGAGCGCGTCGCCCACGACGCCGAGGTCGGCGAGCCGGAAGATCGGCGCGTCCCCGTCCTTGTTGATCGCGATGATCCGCTTGGCGCCCTTCATCCCCACGACGTGTTGCGTCGCACCGCTGATACCGACGGCGATGTACACCTCCGGCTTGACGGTCTTGCCGGTCTGGCCGACCTGGTACGAGTACGGAACCCATCCCGCGTCGACCACGGCCCGGCTCGCCCCGACGGCCGCGTCACCGATGGCGGCGGCGAGGTCGTCGAGGAGCTTGAAGTTCGACGGGTCCTGCAGCCCTCGGCCGCCGGCGATGACGACCTTCGCGTCCTCCAGCCGGGGACCGGCGGCGGTCTCCTCGTGACGTTCGATGCGTCGCACCGTCGTGAGCTCGTCGGGGACCGGCGTGTCGACCGGCACGACCTCGGCGGAGCCGCCGTTGGGCTGGGGGGCGAACGACTTCGGGCGCACCAGCACCAGGCGCGGCGCGGGCCCCTCGAGCGCGACGTCCACGACGCGGTTCCCCCCGAAGATCGGCGTCTGCGCCGACCCGGCGCCCGTCACGTCGGTCGCGTTGCTCATCAGGGCGGCCCCGAGCCTGGCCTGCAGCCGGCCCGCGAGGTCGCGCGCGTCGTAGCTCGTCGAGAACAGGACGAGGTCGGGCGAGTGCTCCCGGATCAGCGCGTGGAGCGTGTGCGCCGCGGGCCGGCCCAGCGTGTTCGCATAGACTTGCTCGTCGCTCGCGTAGACGCGCGCGGCGCCGTGCTCGCCGAGCACGGGCGCGGCGGCCGTCGCCCCCGGACCGAGCGCGACCGCGGCGACCTCGTCGCCGATCGTCCGAGCCTTGGTCAACAGCTCGAGCGCAGATGGGCTCGGCCCCTCGGGCGTGATCTCGGCGTAGACCCAGACCGTCGCCACGTCAGATGACCTTCGCCTCGGCGAGCAGCTCGGCGATCTTGGAGGCGGCGTCGTCGCCGGCCTGGATCACGGCGCCGGCCGTCTTCTCCGGGGCCTCGGAGACCGCGGTCACCCGTTGTGTGGGGGCGACGTCGGCCTCGAACAGGCCGAGGTCGGCGAGCGAGAGCTGCTCGAGCGGCTTGGACTTGGCGGCCATGATGCCCTTCAACGTGGGGTACCGCGGTTCGGCGGCGCTCCCGGTCACCGTCACGAGCGCGGGCAGCGGACTCGTGACGACGTCGAAACCGGCTTCCGTCTGCCGCTCCACGCGGAGCGCCCCGTCCTCGACCTCGACCTTGCGCGCGAACGTCGCGCTCGGCAGGCCCAGGAGCTCGGCCACGGTCATCGGGAGCGTGCCGGTGGAGCCGTCGGTCGACTCGACGCCGGCGAGGACCAGGTCGAACGGGGAACGCCCGACGGCGGCCGCGAGGACCCTCGCCGTGGCGAGCGCGTCGGCGCCGCGGAGCGCGGGATCGGTCACGAGCACCCCAGCGCCCGCGCCCATCGAGAACCCCTTGCGGAGCGCGGCCGTCGCGACCTCGGGCCCCATCGAGATCAGCGTCACCTCGCCGCCGTGCGCCTCGACGAGCCGGAGCGCGGCCTCGACCGCGAACTCGTCGCCCGGGTCCAGGGCGCCGTCCACGCCCTCGCGGACGAGCAGGAGGTCTTCACCGAGCGAGGGCGTGCCCTGGGGTTCGGGGACGTACTTGACGAGCACGACGACGTGCACGGGATCCTCGACTCCTCGCCGGCGGCTGGCTGGACCCGAGGATACCCGCGGCGACGCGTGCGCATGCACCTCGTAGCATCTGACCCATGCCGAAGGGGACCGTGCTCGTGGCGATGTCCGGTGGCGTGGACTCGTCCGTCGCCGCGTGCCTGCTCCTGGAGCAGGGCTACGAGGTCGTCGGCTCGCACCTGCGACTGGTCCACCTGGACGGGGTGGAGCACGGCTGCTGCGGCCCCGCGGCCCGGAGGGATGCGGCCGAGGTCGCGCGGATCGCCGGGTTCCCGTTCGAGATCCGCGATCTCTCGGACGAGTTCGAGCGGACCGTGATCGGGGATTTCGTGGCCGAGCACGAGGCCGGCCGCACGCCGAACCCGTGCGCGCGCTGCAATGGCGAGATCAAGTTCGGCGCGTTCCTGCGAAGGGCCGACGAGCTCGGGATCGACTCGGTGGCGACCGGCCACTATGTGCGGACGGATCGGAGGCGCGGCCATCTGCGGCTGCTCCGCGGCGCGGATCGCGCGAAGGACCAGTCTTACATGCTGCACATGCTGGGTCAGCGCCAGCTCTCGAGGTCGCGGTTCCCGGTCGGCGGGATGGCGAAGGCGCAAACGCGCGCGGCCGCCGAACGGTACGGGCTCCCCGTCGCGAGCAAGCCCGACTCGCAGGAGCTGTGCTTCGCGCCGAGCGGCGACGCGGGGGCGTACCTGGCCTCGGCGGCCCCGCACCTGATGCGCGACGGCGAGGTCGTCGACACCGACGGGCGCGTGCTCGCGCGTCACGCGGGCTCCGCGGCCTTCACCGTCGGCCAGCGGCGCGGTCTCGGCGTCCCGGGTCCCGAGCCCTCCTACGTGCTGGAGATCGACGCGCGGGCCAACCGCGTGATCGTCGGGCCGGGAGAGCTGCTCGCGCGTTCGGGGGCGATCGCCGATCGGGTGTCGTGGGTGGCCGGCGGGCCCCCGTCCCAGGTGCCTTTCGAGGCCGAGGTCCGGATCCGATACCGGGGTGAGGACGTCCCGTCGGTCGTCGAGTCGCTCGGGGACGCGATGCGGATCGAGTTCCGGACGCCGCAGCGCGGAGTCTCGCCCGGTCAGAGCGCCGTCGTGTACCGGGGCGAGGAGCTCCTCGGCGGCGGGCGGATCGTCGACGCCCTCCGCTGAGCGAACCACCGGCTCTCGGCGGGATGTCGGCATGAGGCGGTGGGGTCGGGCGCCCGGATATCATCGCCACGTGGAGGGCCGGCGCCCGTGAGGTTGCTCAAGCGCAAGTCCCGCACCTTCGAGATCCAGGTGCAGGACATGACGCTGCACATCCAGGCCGCGACCGACGTCGACGAGGAGTCACGCGCGGCCGCGCTCTCGTTCTGGGAACTGCTGCATACCTACTCGATCCGCAACCCGGAGTTCCGCAACTCCAAGCGTCCCGTGAGGGTGCCGGGTGACGCCCCCGAGATCGTGCGCGAGATCGCCTCGACGGCCGGGCGTGCGGGCGTTGGCCCGATGTTCTCGCTCCAGGGCGCCGTCACCGATCACGTCGGCCGGTTCCTCGCGCGCGAGGTGAACGAGGTGACCGTCAATTGCGGCGGCGACTACTTCATCCGTTCGCGGCGCCGGCAGAAGCTCACGGTCCTGCGCCGGCCGGGCTCCTCGGTGGCCGTCGTGGTCCCCGCCAACCGGCAGGGTCTCGGGGTCTCGATGACGCTGGGGCAGGGGCCGAGGAGCTCGGAGGTGGACGGGCTGGCGGTGCTGGCCGAGTCCTGCATGCTCGCGGGCGCCGCGGCCGCGGGCGTCCAGGCGATCCTGACCAAGGAGAACGGGCTGCACGGGGCACTGACGTACCTGAAGCAGGTGACCGGGGTGATCGGCGGGGTCGTGTTCCTCGGCGAGCGGATCGGGATGGCCGGCGGCCTGGAGCTCGCGGCTTGACTCGCCTCCCCCTCGGCCGCTCCGCTCCACGGGAGCGACGCGGGGGCGCGATCGCGGGCGCCCTGTCCCGGACGTGAGCACCACGAGGGAGGAACGGGAGCTCGCGAACGCCAAGCTCCGCGTCGAGGAGCTGCGCGAGCAGGCGAACTTCCACTCGTACCGCTACCACGTCCTGGACGAGCCCGAGGTCTCCGACGCCGAGTACGACGACCTCATGAAGGACCTCCGGGCGCTCGAGGAGCGGTTCCCGGAGCTCGTGACGCCGGACTCGCCCACGCAGCGCGTCGGCGCGACGCCCGCGGACCTGTTCGCGCCGGTTCAGCATCGGACGCCCATGCTCTCGCTCGACAACGCGTTCAGCCGCGAGGAGCTCGAAGCCTGGGCCACGCGGGTCGAACGCGGCGTGGGCTCGGGCGCCGAGTACTCGTGCGAGCTGAAGATCGACGGCGTCGCGTGCGCCCTCACCTACCAAGACGGCGTGCTGACCAAGGGCGCGACGCGAGGCGACGGGCGGACCGGCGAGGACATCACGGCCAACGTCCGGACCGTTCGGAGCGTCCCGCAGCGCCTCGACGTGACGAAGCCGCCCGCCTACCTCGAGGTTCGCGGCGAGATCTACCTGCCGGTCCGGGCGTTCGAACGGCTGAACGAGGAGCTGCTGGAGGCCGAGAAGCGACCGTTCGCGAATCCACGCAACGCGGCCGCCGGCTCGCTTCGCCAGAAGGATCCGAAGGTGAGCGCGTCACGGCCGCTCGCGCTGCTGGTGCACTCGTTCGGGTTCGCCGACGGCGTTCGCTACGAGTCGCATTCGGGGTTCCTCGCGTGGTGCAAGGCGGCCCGTCTCCCGGTCGCCCCGACGTCCGAGGTCGTCAAGGACATGGACGGCATCGCGGCGTACCTGGCGCAATGGGAGAAGGACCGCCACAGCGTGGCGTGGGAGATCGACGGCGTGGTGGTCAAGGTCGATCAGACCGCGCTGCAGCAGGAGCTCGGCGCGACCAGCCACGCGCCGCGGTGGGCGATCGCCTACAAGTTCCCACCCGAGGAGCGCACGACGCTGCTGAACGAGATCGGCGTGCACACCGGCCGGACCGGCATCGTGACGCCGTTCGCGTTCCTGGAGCCCGTGCAGGTGGCCGGCGTGACGATCTCGACCGCGACGTTGCACAACGAGGACGAGGTCCGGCGCAAGGACGTGCGCCAGAAGGACACGGTGATCGTTCGGCGCGCGGGGGACGTGATCCCCGAGGTCGTCGGGCCGGTGCTGTCCAAGCGGAAGAAGGGCACGCGCCGATGGGCCTTCCCGAAGACCTGTCCGTCGTGCGGGACCGCGCTCGTTCGCAGGGAGGGCGAGGCCTACTGGCGCTGCCCGAACAAGCGCGGGTGCCCGTCGCAGAACATCGAGTGGCTGTTCAGCTTCGCCTCGCGCGGCGGGCTGGACATCGAGGGCCTCGGCTACAAGACGGGGATCGCGCTGATCGACCTCGGGCTGGTGACCGACCCCGGCGACGTGTTCTCGCTCACCGCCGACGACCTGGTGCAGCTGCCGGGCTTCGCCGACAAGTCGATCTCGAACCTGCTGTCGTCCATCGAGGCCGGGAAGGACCGGCCGATCTGGCGGCTCCTCACGGCGCTCAACATCCCGCATGTCGGCACCCACGTCGCGCAGGTCCTGGCGAACGCGTTCGGGTCGATCGACGCGATGCTGGAGGCGTCCGAGGAGGACGTCGACGACGTCGAGGAGATCGGGCCCGAGATCGCCCGCAGCGTCCACGCGTGGTTCGCCGACAAGGCGAACCGAAAGCTGATCGAGAAGCTGCGCGCGGCCGGCGTCCGGATGAAGGACCAGGCGCCGAAGAGGCCGAGGGGCAAGCAGCCGCTCGCGGGCAAGACGATCGTCCTCACGGGCGGCCTCGAGGGCCTGTCGCGGGACGAAGCCGCGGCGGCGGCCGAGGCCGCCGGCGCCCGCGTGGCCTCGAGCGTGTCGAAGAAGACGGACTTCGTCGTCGTGGGGGAGAACCCGGGCACGAAGGCCGCGCGGGCCGAGGAGCTCGGCGTCGAGACGATCGACGAGCGGGAGTTCGCCAAGCGCCTGGGCCGCAAGACCTGACACCGAGCGAGTCCCCGAGCACCTGTGGCACGATGCCCGCGTCCCAGGACGAGGGAGACGCGATGACGGCCGTCGTGATCGACGGGAACGCGATCGCCGAGCAGCTGCGCCAAAGCATCGCCGATGAGCTCCAGGTGTTGCGGTTGTCGGAGGTCCGCCCGGGCCTGGCCACGGTGCTGATCGGCGAGTCGTTCGACGCCCAGGCCTACGAGAAGCACGTCAAGCGGTTGGCAGAGAGCCTCGACTACCGGTACGTGTGCGAGCGCCTGCCCGAGGACATCGAGCTCGCCGACGTGATCGCGACCCTCGGCAAGTTGAACGCCGACCCGAGGATCACCGGCATCTTGGTCCTGCACCCGCTGCCGCCGCACATCCCCGAGGCCGAGATGAACAGCGCCGTCGATCCTCTGAAGGACATCGAGGCCGTGCACCCGTTGAACACGGGGTTGCTGGCGCAGGGCCGTCCACGGTTCCTTCCATCCACCCCCGCGTCCTGCTTCTACCTGCTCGACCATTACGCGGACGCGCACGGCGGCGGCCACGAGAGCTTCTACTCGGGCCGGACGATGGTGGTGGTCGGTCGTTCGAACAGCGTGGGCAAGCCGGCCCAGATGCTCGGCCTCCAGCGCAATGCGACCGTGATCGCCTGCCACAGCCGGAGCAAGCCGCTGGAGGACTACACGCGGCAGGCGGACATCCTGATCGTGGCCGCCGGTGTCCGCGGGATCGTCGACGGCTCGATGGTCAAGGAGGGCGTGGTGGCGGTCGACGTCGGGATCCACGCGGTCAGGGACGACGAGACCGGCAAGACCAGGATGGTGGGGGACCTGGACTTCGAGTCGGTCTCGGCCAAGGCGGAGGCGATCACGCCGGTCCCCGGCGGCGTCGGGCCGATCACCGATGTGTGGCTCGTCGGCAACGCGCTGATGGCCGCGGCGATCGCGCACCAGGTCGAGCCACGGTTCGGGCTCTTCCGCTGAACCGGGGCTCGCTCAGGCGGAGCCTTCACGGCGACCGCGCCGCTAGACTGCCGCGCATGCCGCTGGAGATCGACATCGAGCACGTGGCGCGCCTCGCGCGGCTCGAGCTCACCGACCGAGAGAAGGAACGCCTTCGTGAGCAGCTCGGCGTGATCCTCGAGAACGCCGCGAAGGTGAGCGAGGTCGCGACGGACGATGTGCCGCCCACGGCGTACGCGATCCCGAGATCCAACGTGCTCCGGCCGGACGAGATCACGCCGTCGCTCACGACCGAGCAGGTGCTGGCGAACGCTCCCGAGGTCGAGTCCGATCGGTTCAAGGTCCCGAGGGTCGTGGAGGTCGAGTGAGCGGGCCGACGGCCCCGTGCGACCTCACGGCGAGCGAGCTCGGGACCAGGCTCCGTGCCGGAGAGATCTCCGCCGTCGAGATCCTGGACTCGTGCCGATCGCGCATCGATGCCATGGACGGGCGCGTCCACGCGTTCCTCGCTCGAACCGACGACCTTGCCCGAGAGCAGGCGCTGGCGGCCGACGCGCGGATCGCCGCCGGCGACGCGCCGGGCGCCGCCGGCATCCCGCTCGCGCTCAAGGATGTGCTCTCGACCGCCGGGGTGACCACGACCTGCGGCTCGAAGATCCTGGAGACCTACGTCCCGCCGTATGACTGCACGCCGTGGGAGCGACTGAGGGCCGACGGGGGAGTGCTGCTCGGCAAGACCAACTGCGACGAGTTCGCGATGGGGTCGTCGAACGAGAACTCGGCGTTCGGCCCGGTGCACAACCCGTGGGGCCTGGACCTGGTTCCGGGCGGCTCGAGCGGCGGGAGCGCGGCCGCCGTCGCGGCGGGCGAGGCGGTGTGGGCGCTCGGGACGGACACCGGGGGCTCGGTGCGTCAGCCGGCGTCGCTCTCGGGCGTCGTGGGGCTCAAGCCGACCTACGGCCTGATCAGCCGGTACGGGCTGATCGCGTTCGCGTCCTCGCTCGACACGGTGGGGACGCTCACGCGGAGCGTCCGGGACGCCGCCCTCCTGCTCTCGGCGATCGGGGGCAAGGACCCGATGGACGCGACCAGCCTGGACGAGCCGCACCGGGATTACACCGAGGGTCTCGACAGCGAGATCTCGGGCGTCCGGGTGGGCGTCGTCAGGGAGGCGTTCGGCGAGGGCGTGGAGCCGGGCGTCCGCGACAGCGTCCGGCACGCGGTCGACGAGCTCGCGAACCTGGGGGCGCAGGTGGGGGAGGCGTCGCTGCCGCACGCCGACTACGCCCTCTCGGCCTACTACCTGATCGCGCCGTCGGAGGCGTCGTCGAACCTCGCGCGTTACGACGGTGTCCGCTACGGGCTGCGCGTCGACGGCACGGACTCGGTCGAGATGATGACCAGGACGCGGGGCGCCGGGTTCGGCGGGGAGGTCAAGCGGCGGATCATGCTCGGCACGTACGCGTTGTCGGCCGGCTACTACGAGGCGTACTACGGCCAGGCGCAGAGGGTCAGGACGCTGATCATCCGCGACTACGAGGCGGCGTTCGGGGCGTTCGACGTGCTGGTGTCGCCGACGTCGCCGACGACGGCCTTCCCGATCGGCGCGAAGATCGACGATCCGCTCGCGATGTACCTGAACGACGTGTTCACGATCCCCGCGAACCTCTCCGGCATGCCGGCGATCTCGATCCCGAGCGGCGTCGACGGGGCCGGCCTGCCGGTCGGCCTCCAGCTCACGGCGCCGGTCCTGGCCGAACCCACCCTGCTACGGGTCGCGAACGCCCTCGAGGCTGCGCTCGGGTTCGACGCCCGACCCGCGCTGATCGCCGCCTGAGGTCTCGCGCACGGCGCTCCCGGCCGACACGATCAGCGCCACTGCGGCCACGATGAGGACGCCGGCGAGCAGCGTGCTGGCCGTGAACGTCTCGTCCAGGATCAACGCGCCCACGATGACGGCGCCGATCGGCGTCACGTACGCGTAGGTCGCGACGAGCGAGGTCCGGGCGTTGCGGAGCAGCCACAGGTAGCACGTGAAGCCGATCCACGACCCGACCACCACCAGGTAGCCGAGCGCGATCCATGACGCCCGTGAGGTCGATCCCGGGTCGAGATCCCCGAACTCGCCGACGAGCCCGCCGACGACGAAGAACAACCCGGCCGCGACCAGCATCTCCATCCCCGCCGCCACGAGCGGACGACGGGGCAGCACGGCGTGACGCTGGTAGATCGAGCCCGCTGCCCAGCTCGCGGCGGCCGCGAGCGCGAGCACGAGCCCGCCCATGTCGATCTCGCCCTCCAGCGCGTTCCCGCCCACGAGCAGCGCGGCCCCGACGAACCCGACCGCGAGCCCGATCACGACGACGCGCGGCTGGCGGTGGCCGAGGACGACGCGGTCGATCGCCGCCATCCACAACGGGACCGTGGCGATCGCCAGGCCGGCCATCCCGGAGGGGATCGTGCGTTCGGCCCAGACGATGCCGCCGTTGCCGCCGAACATCATCAGCGCCGCCACCACGGCCGCGCCCCGCCACTCCGCGGCGCGGGGACGGTCGCCGCGGCGATCGCCGAACCGGAGCGCGATCGGGAGCAGCAGGCCGCCCGCGATCAGGAAGCGGAGGCCGCCCCCGAGCAACGGCGGCAGGGTCTCGATGACGACCCGGATGGCGACGAACGTCGTGCTCCACGCCACGTAGACGAGGGACAGGGCGGTCCAGATCGCGGCGGGGGAGCCGCTCCCTCGAGCGGTCGGTTGCTCGATCGGAGCGGACATGCCGATCACGATACGGGCCGCCCGCCGTCGGTGTCACTATCGTTCGGATGTTTGGCGGTTACAGGATGCACGCCGACCGCCCGCGTCGCGTGATCGCGCGAGCGCTTCGCGACCGGATGGGACGGACGGCTCAGATAGGCTTGGCGCGTCATGGCGGACACCTTCGAAACCGTGATCGGGCTCGAGTGCCACGTGGAGCTCTCGACGCGCACGAAGATGTTCTGCGGGTGCCGCAACGAGTTCGGCGCCCCACCCAACTCGAACGTCTGCCCGGTGTGCCTCGGCCTGCCGGGGTCGCTCCCG
>DASUMC010000002.1:0-4563 GCA_036277855.1 Actinomycetota bacterium | reverse complement strand
CCAACGAGGCCCGGAACGCGGTTCACCAGATCCGAAACGAGTGCGAGCAGCGCCACGCCGCCGTGGGCCGACAGCCATTTGTAGCCGCTCGTCACGACCGCGTCGGCACCCCACCCGATCATGTCGACGATCCCCGCGCCGGCGAGCTGCGTCGCGTCCACGACGACTCGAGCGTCGACCTCGTGTGCCCGCTCCGCCACCCGCCCGGCGTCGACCCTGGTGCCCGTCGCGTACTGGACCACGCCGAAGGCCACGACCGCCGTCCCCGGATCGATCGCTTCGACGAGATCCTGCGTGAGGTCTCGGTTGGCGCGGTCCTGGATGAACCGCACCGAGATCCCACCACGCTCGGCGGCCGCGAGCCACGGGTAGGTCACGCTCGGGAAGTCCGATCCGACGAGCAGGACGGTCCCGCGATCGGGCCCGAGAAGCGAGGTCACCTGGCCGAGCCCCTCGCTCGCGCCGGAGACGACGGCGACCGCCTCGGATGAGGTTCCGAGCACCCCCGCGCCGGCCGAACGGACGCCGTCGAGGATCGCGGCCTCCTGGTCGTCGTTGAGGTAGAGGTTCCCGAACCGCGCCGTCTCCTTAAGGAACCTCTCCATCGCGTCGACCGCGGGTTCGGGGATCAGCCCGAGGGAGGCCTGGTTGAGATAGGTGCAGCGCTCGAGGGCGGCGTACCGATCGCGGGGAACGAGCGAGGGGATCGAGGACATCGGTCGTCACTCAGTCGGCCGTCGGGCGCGGCTCGAGGACGACGACCGCCGTCTCTCGCGGGCGTCGCGCGGCGTAGCCCTCCAGGTTCTTGTCGAATTCGTGCCAACGCTGCCACAGCCGTTCACGTTCCGCTCCCGTCGCAGCCCTCCCGAGCACCTCGCGGCGGATCCCGCCGGCCAGCTCGACGACCGCCTCCGGGTGGGCCTGGAGGTTCAGCCACCAGGCCGGCTCGGCCGCACCCCAGCCGTTCATCGCCATCGAGATCAGGTTGCGCCCGTCCTCGTAGTAGCCGACCATCACCCGCCGCCGCTCACCGCTGTGCCGGCCGCGGGTCGTGAGCCGCAGGGCGCCCCACTTGCCCGGACGCGGAGCCCAGAGTCCCATGCGCCGCCCACTGGCCCGAACGAGCCATCGGTGCACGTGCCAGGCGGTCACGACGAACCACCGCGGTGGGACACGAGCCCTGCTACCCGCCATACGCACTCCTCTCGCGATCACGACCTCGCCATCGAGACGGTCTCTGCGTCGTGGAGGGCTCGACCCGGTAGTTTCGGTCCGCATGCGCACGATCGGGCTCCTGGGTGTGCCGACGAACTCGGCGGGCAAGATCGACGGGGTCGCACGAGGCCCACTCGTGTTGCGGGAGGAGGGTCTGGTCGATGCCCTTCATCGGCACGCGAAGGTACACGACTACGGGGACGTCACGTTGCCCGACCCGTCGCCGACACGAGCATCGCGGTCCTACGTCATCGATCCGGACGGCCTCGATGCGCTCGTCGCCCGTGTGCGAGATGCGGTCGCATCGATCCTGAACCATGGGCATCTCCCGCTGGTCATCGGTGGCGACTGCCCCCTGCTGCTCGGGTGTCTCGCCGCCTCATCGGGACGGGACCGAGTCGGTCTCTTGTTCGTCGACGGACACGAGGATGCCTACCTCCCCACGCAGTCCTCCTCCGGCGAGGCCGCCGACATGGAGCTCGCGTTCGCGCTGGGGATGGCGGATGCCTCATGGTCCGCGGAGCTCGCCGCCCTGCTTCCTCTCGTCGCGCCTGCCGACGTCCGGATCCTCGGCGCACGTGACCGGGAGTTGCTTCGCGCCGAGGGTGTCGCGTCGCTACGGGACCGGGTGGCGCTCGTCGACGGTGGGCGTCTCGCGGCCGATCCCGCCGGATCCGCGGCGGCGGCCTGCGCGACGCTTCCCCGGCCGTGGTGGTTCCATCTCGACCTGGACGTGTTGTCGACGGAGGCGCTTCCCGCGATCGATTACCCGCAGCCCGGGGGCCTCGACTGGGACGACCTCGCGGTCGTCGCCACCACCGCCCTGAGCGCCGACCCCCGCGGCTGGGATGTCACCATCTACAACCCCGACCTCGATCCCACGCGGGTCCACGCGCGACGCATCGTCCGGTTCCTGGGATCCGTGATCGAGCAGGCACCCGATCTCGAGGCCTCCTGAGGCACGACGGAGCGGCACACCGTCGCGAGGAATCGAGGATCGCCCGGATGTCGTCGTGTGAGGCGCGGCGCTAGGACTCCTGGGCCTGGGCGATGGCCAGCCCGACGATGAACAGCGGGAGACCGATGAAGACGAGGAACACGGTCATCATCAGGGTCCACCCCACAAGGGCGATGCCGAGCCCGATGAACGCGAGCACGATGCGTACGAGGATGCTTCGGTCGTTTCCCGTGTCGTTCGACATCTCGAACACTGAGACGAGGAGGCCCTTCGTGCTGTGACAGACCGCTCCGCAGCTCAGGCCGAGATGCCGCGCGTCGGACCGTCCGCTGAATGGAGCGGATCTACGTGAAGAGGTCGAGGCGCCAGTCGTTGCAGCGCATGAAGTGCCCCTTCGGGTACTCGAACTCGTCGTCGCCCATCAACTCGAAACCCAGTCGCCGGCAGATCGCGTTCGAGGGCGAGTTGTCGATCGACGGATACGCGTGCACGAAGCGCAGCGAGCGTTCGGCTCGCGCGATGTCGATGAGCTGGCGCGTCGCCGCTCTTGCGACGCCCCGCCCCTGGAAGTCCGGGAGCACGGACCAACCCATCTCGAACACGTGCTCGCCACGCCATTCGCGTTCCCAGTAACCCACCCAGCCGGCGTCATCACCCTCGACGAGGATCTTGTATTGCCGCGAGCCGGGCACCTGGTATCCCGCCTGCCGCTCCGCGAGCCTCTCGGCGGTCTCGGGCCCGCCCAGGTGCGTGGTCATCCGGGGATCGCCGAGGAGCTTGTGCAGGAGCGCTCCGTCCTGCTCGCCCCATGGCTCGATCCGCACGAGGGGTCGATCCGTCCTGCCGGTCTCGCTCATGCCGATCGGGCACACGTTGGGGGTCGGGTCCTACGCCCGCTCGCGGACGACCTGCTTCGGACGCTTGTCGTCGCGCAGGCCGAGGTATCGGGGATGTCGGAGCTTGCCGTCCGGGGTCCACTCGCTGAAGCCGATCTGTGCGACGAGCTCGGGCCGTACCCAGTGCACGCCCTTCGTCGACACGCCCCTCGCGTCGTTGATCGGTGGAACCGCCTGCTCGAGGGGGCGGAGGAGTCCCGTGAGCTTGGCGAGCTCGCGCTCGTTGAAGCCCGTGCCCACCTTGCCGCCGAACCGCAGCGCGCCGTCTTCGTGGTAGCCGACCAGCAGGGCTCCCAGCCCGGAGCGCGACCCATGGGGATCCGTCCACCCCAGCACGACGAACTCCTGCTCGTTCACGCACTTGAACTTCAACCAGTCCTTCGAGCGTCCGTGCGTGTAGGGGGCAGAGGCGCGCTTGGCGATGAGGCCCTCCCAGCCCTTCTCGCACGCGGCGCGGAACGCGACCTCGCCCTCCTCGTCCAGGTGCTCCGAGAAGCGGATGGGGTCCGTGAAGGCGAGCGCGCCGTGCAGCACGGACTTCCGCGCGAGCAGCGGCAGCGCGGAGAGGTCGTAGCCGTCGAACCAGATCAG
The DNA here is from genome assembly GCA_036277855.1 of Actinomycetota bacterium. Taxonomy (GTDB): domain Bacteria; phylum Actinomycetota; class UBA4738; order UBA4738; family HRBIN12; genus DASSJM01. The sequence goes on along the minus strand of DASUMC010000002.1, from coordinate 903 downwards.
GTCGAACAGGTAGAAGACGACCGGCACGGCCGCCACCTGTGCCGCGCTTGGTCTCGCGTTCTGCATCCGTTCCTGCAGGCGGGAGAACGAGGTGACATCTCCCCGGAAGGCCACGATCTCACCGTCGGCGATCAGCGGCGCGGTCTCGTTGCGAAGGATGGCTTCGGCGAGATCCGGGTAGTGGGAGGTGCGGTCCTTCTCGTTCCTCGTGATCAACCGGACGGTCGAACCACGCCTCCACAGCAGCGAGCGTTGCCCATCCAGCTTGGCCTCGAACACCCATGCGGGATCGGAGAACGGGTCCTTGGCAAGCGTGGCCAACATGAGCGGCATGAAGGCCGGCATCGCGCGACGCCGGAGCAGGCGACGATCGCGTGCGTCGAGTTCGTCGAGGATGGGCTTCATGCGAAGAGGGGCCGACGTCGCCCGCATCGTACGCCCCGGCGCGAGACAGAGCGTCTCGTCTACCGCTCCAGCAGCGCCTTCAGGCCCGTCAGGGCGGTCTTCCAGCCCTCTTCGGACGCGGCCTTCGCCTCCTCCGAGGGCAGGTTGCGTTCGGTGATCGTCAGCTCGGTCGACCCGTCGCGCGCCGAGAGCGCCCAGGTGACCTCCTGATAGTTCTCCGAAGTGTCGGGCACACCCGAGACCTCACTCCAGTGGGTGTGGACGAGCAACGCGGGCGGATCGATCTTCAGGATCTCGCCCTTGTCCACGTACGGCTTGCCCTGCCACTCGCCTCGATGGATCAGCTGGCCGCCGGGATCCCAGTCGCTCTCCGTGTCGACCCCGAAGAACCACTGCTTGATCAGCTCGGGGGTCGTGATCGCCTTCCAGACCTCGTCGATGGGTGCACCGATCGTGATCGAGCTGCTGCCGCCGAGCTCGTTCATCGCGCCGACCTCC
>DASUMC010000001.1:0-4555 GCA_036277855.1 Actinomycetota bacterium | reverse complement strand
TCGCTCGTGATCCAGGCGCTCCTGGGGATCGTGCTCGCGGTGGCCGCGGCCGGCGCGGGGTCGACCACCGGCGCCGACGCGGCGTGGCTCGCGGAGTCCGCCGGCGTCGCGCTGCGCGTCGCGGCGCTGTCTTCCATCTTCGCGGGGTTCGGGTTCGGGCTCGCGTCGGCCGGACGCAACACGGCGGTCGCGCTCGGGGTGGGCTTCGGCTACCTCGTGATCGTCGAGAACCTGGTGCGGGGTCTCCGGCCGCAGTGGACGCCCTGGCTCCTCACGGACAACGCCGGCCTGTTCGTCGTGGACTCGCCGATCGACTTCCCCCTGCTCGGACGGTCGACGATCGGGGCCGGCCTGTACCTGGCGGCGGTGGGGACCGCGCTGCTGCTCGGGGCCAGCGCGCTGTTCCGCACGCGCGACGTGCACTAAGCAGCCCCTTGACCTCCGAACACCTGTTCGGGTAACCTGCTCGTCCTCGCGCGGCCCCGCGGGAGGCCGGGTGCTCGCGGACGCGCTCCAGACCACGTTCGAGGACGCCGTCCCGCTGTCCGAGGTCGAGTTCGTGGTCGTCGACCTCGAGACGACCGGCGGGTCGCCCGCCGACTCACGGATCACGGAGATCGGCGCGGTGAAGCTCCGCGGCGGCGAGCGGACCGGCGTGTTCGAGACCCTCGTGAACCCGGGCGTGCCGATCCCCCGCCAGATCACGCACCTGACCGGGATCGACGACCTGGTGGTGGCCGGCGCGCCCCCGATCGAGTGGGTGCTGCCGTCGTTCGCCGAGTTCGCGCGCGGCTGCGTCTTCGTGGCCCACAACGCGCGGTTCGACTTCACGTTCCTCAACGTCGCCCTCGAACGCCTCGACTACGACGCGATCCCGCCGCCGCCCGTCTGCACCGCCCGGCTCGCGCGACGCGTGGTGTGGCCGGACGTCCCGAACGTGCGGCTCCGCACGCTCGCGCAGTACTTCCGCACGGCGGTCCGGCCGTCGCACCGGGCGCTCCCCGACGCCGAGGCCTGCTCCGAGGTGCTCCACGGGCTGCTCGAGCTGGGCGGGCGGCTCGGGATCGTCACGCTGGGTGACCTGCACGGCGCCGTCCGCGCCCGGGGGCGTCCGAACTTCGGGAAGATCCGGTTGGCCGACCACCTGCCGAACGCGCCGGGCGTCTACCTGTTCCGGGGTCGCGACGGCCGCGTGCTGTACGTCGGCAAGTCGGTCGACCTGCGTTCGCGGGTGAAGAGCTATTTCTACGGCGACGGCCGGAAGAAGGTCGAGGACCTGCTCGCCGAGACCGCCTCGGTCGACGGCGTCGCGTGTGCCTCCGAGCTCGAGTCCCTGATCCTCGAGGCGCGGCTGATCCGCGAGCACGAGCCGAAATACAACCGCCGGGGCAAGACCTGGCGCAGGTACGCCTACCTGCGGATCGACGACGCCGAGGCGTACCCGCGGATCAAGGTCGTCCGCGAGACCAAGGGGACCGGCGCGTTCCTCGGCCCCTTCCCGTCCTCGCACGTCGCGCGCCTGGCGAAGGAGGCGCTCGAGGACGTCTTCCCGATCCGCCGCTGCACGACCGCGATGCGCGCGACCACCCGGTTCGCGCCGTGCGCGCTCGCCGAGATGCACCGATGCCTGGCTCCCTGCGACGGGCGTGTTCGCCCCGAGCGCTACGAGGAGCTCGTCCGCTCCCTGATCTCCTCCCTCTCCAGACCGGGCGGGCTCCTCGGAACGCTCGAGGCGCGCATGCGCGACCTCGCCGAGCAGGAACGGTTCGAGGAGGCGGCGCTGGCTCGCGACCGACTCCGCGCCCTGGCCGAGGCGCTGGCGCGATCGCGGATCGACGGGTGGCTGCTGCGGACCGACGAGCTGGTCCTACGCGACGCCGGCGGCCACCGCCTCCGCCTCCGGCGCGGCGGGCTGATCCGGAGCGCCGGCGACGAGCCACTGGGAGCGCCGTGTCCGCGGGAGCGAGCGGACGAGCTCTCCGCGCTCCGGGCATGGGTCGCTCGGAACGAGGTCCGCGTCGAATCGAGCGCCGAGCCGTTCGCGGAACCCGTGGCTGGCGGCGCCGAGCTCCACCGGCTGCTCGGGACGCTCCGAGCCCGCGACCGGACCGGCGGCGCACGCTCGGACGACGGCTAGACTTGCCTCGATGGAGCACGCGGTCATCCTCGAGGGAGCACGCACGCCGATCGGCCGCTTCCTCGGTTCGTTCGCGGAGGTGCCCGCCGTCGAGCTCGGCGTGCTCGCGGCCCGAGAGGCGATGCGTCGATCGGGCGTCGAGCCCGACCAGATCGACCAGGCGATCCTGGGTCATGCGCGTCAGGCGGGCAACGGCCCGAACACCGGCCGACAGGTGAGCGTCCGCGCGGGGGTTCCGGTGGAGGTCTCCGCGTACAACGTGAACATCGCGTGTGGCTCCGGGATGAAGGCCGTACAGCTGGGGGCCCAGCAGATCGCGCTCGGCGACTCCGAGGTCGTGCTGGCCGGGGGCATGGAGAACATGACCCGGGTCCCCTTCCTGCTCGACCGGATGCGCACCGGCTACCGGATGGGCGACGCGAAGGTGTACGACGCGATGTACCGCGATGGGCTGCTCGACCCGTTGTGCGGGCTCCTCATGGGCGAGACCGCGGAGAACCTCGTCGACCGCTACGACCTGTCGCGGACCGAGCAGGACGAGTTCGCGCTCGAGTCGCAGCAGAAGGCCGCCGCCGGCGCCGCGGCGCGCGCCGTGGAGATGTTCGCGGTCGAGGCCCCGGCCGGCCGAGGAGCGGGGAAGGGAACCGTGAACGTTACGGACGACGAGCACCCACGTCCGGACACGACGCTCGAGCGGCTCGCGGAGCTGGAGCCCGTGTTCCGCGAGGGTGGCAGCGTCACCGCCGGCAACTCGAGCGGGATCACGGACGGAGCCGCCGCGATGGTGCTGATGTCCGCGTCGCGGGCCCAGGCGGAGGGACGCCAGCCGCTGGCGCGCATCATCGGGATGTCGTGGGCCGGCGTGCCGCCGGAGATCATGGGCATCGGCCCCGTGCCGGCGACCCGGAAGGTGCTCGACAGGACCGGGCTTTCGCTGGCAGACATCGACCTGATCGAGATCAACGAGGCGTTCGCGGCGCAGGTGCTCGCGTGCGAGCGCGAGCTGAAGTTCGACCGCGACCGGGTGAACGTGCACGGCGGCGGGATCTCGCTCGGCCATCCGATCGGGATGTCGGGTGCCCGGATCATCCTCTCGCTCGCCTATGCGATGCGCTCGCGCGGGGCCGCCCTGGGCTTGGCCACCCTCTGCATCTCCGGCGGCCAGGGCCTCGCCGTGGTCTTGGAGCGGGCGTGATCGCGCCGTCGCCGCGGGCGGTGACCCGATGAGCGTGCACGCCGTGGTCCTGATCGAGTGCGAGATCGACGAGATCCCGGAGGCTGCCCAGGCGATCGCCGACCTGGATGGTGTCTCGGAGGTCTACTCCGTGGCCGGCGAGTTCGACCTGGTCGCGATCGTGCGCGTTGCGAACCACGACGATCTGGCGTCGGTGATCCCCGGCGGGATCTCGAAGGTCGAGGGCGTCGCGAGGACCGAGACGCTCATCGCGTTCCAGGTGTACTCGAAGCACGACCTGGAACGCCTCTTCTCGATCGGGTTCGACGAGACCCCGTCGTAGCTCATTCCGGGGGGAGGTCGATCCCGACCGGTCGAGCGGTCCTGGCCCACTCCGACAGGTCGTCGGCGTCGCGGGGCCCGTACTTGTCCAGGAGCAATCGCCGGGCCAGGGCGTCCTCCTCCGGATCGTCTACGAGTCGTCCGCGACAGATCAGGTCCCGGTCGCCGAGCCGCAGACCGACGGTCGGATCCGCGCGGAGGTTCTTCACCCAGTCGCTCTCCTCGGTGCCGCCGGCGAGCAGGTACACGACGTCGCCCCGGAGCGCGAACCAGATCTCGACCGTGTGGGGGCTCCCCGAACGCCGTCCCTTGGTGGTGACGTAACAGAAGTCGAGCGCCGCGAGGGTCTCCGGGTCCACCTACGAGACGGCCCACAGGATCAGGGCGACGATCACGACCACCCCGACCAGGAAGAAGATCAGATCGCCGCGCTTGAGCCTCCCAGGCTGCATCGCGTTGAAGCCCAACGTCACGCCCCCTCGACGAGCGGGTAGATCTCGCGGAACCGGGCCTCCGACAGCCACGCGATGTGTTGGGCTACCGTGGAGGCGAACGTCAGGGCCTCGGTCTCGTCGCGGCAGGCCCGCACCGCGACCTCGCGTCCCTCGGGGTCGAGGATCGACACGCTCCATTCCATCCCTGGGCCGATCCCCTGGCCGTTGCGGACCTCGACGGAGAAGCGGTTCCCGGCTTCGACCTCCGGCGCCGAGGTCACGACCTCACCCGTCCGAGTGGGCACGTTCGAGCCGCTCGAGGTGCCCGCGGATCTCCCCGAGTACCGACTCGATGTCGAGCACGAAGTCGGGCTCGATGTCGGCCAGCTTCTCGAGCGAGTTCTCCAGCGTGTTCCCCGCGCTCTCGGCATCGGCGAGCGAATCCACCAGCACGACCGAGTAGTCGGC